>VGFD01000359.1 GCA_016868975.1 Armatimonadota bacterium
GTGGAGAGCGGCCTGGCCGGCTTTTCGTTGATCGGCAACGGCGTGCTCTCCAGCGGGGCACGCATTCCGGCGGCGGCGCTCACCTGCGTGCTGACCGGTGTCATGCCCCGCAAGATCCTCGACAGCAACGAGGACATCGTGGCCGTGGAGCGCGCGCTGGAGCGCCACCAGCCCAACCGCGCCAACGCGCTCGACCTGCTGGAGACCCTGGGCGGCTTCGACATCGGCGCCGCCATGGGGATGGTGCTGGGCGCCGCGGCCACGCGCATCCCCGTGGTGTGCGACGGGCTGGCCTCGACGGCGGGCGCCGCGCTGGCCGTGCTGCACCAGCCGCAGGTGCGCGATTACCTGTTTGTGGGGCAGCGCTCCGCGAACCGTGGCCACGCCTACCTGCTGGAGTGGCTGCAAACGGAGCCCATCCTCTCGCTCGGCCTTCGGGACGCGCAGGGGGCCGGCGCCGCGCTGGCCATGGGCGTCGTGGAGGCCGCGGTTGGAGTTTTGCGGGGATGATGTCGTGGGAGGCAACAAGTTTGCCGACCCGAGAGTCGTACCTGACATTGAGACGGAAGTGGAGATCTGGGTCCATGACACGCATCGCAAGAATCTCGCTGGTGGCGCTGGCCCTGCTGTTGTGGGGAGGAAGCGCGGCGCACGCGCAGATATCAGTCGGACCCACGACCGTCACCGGGACCATGCTGACCGTGGACACCGCGAACGTCTATCTGACGGTGCCCCAGGGAACGATATCGATTCCCTATCGCCGCGCGTCCTTTTACGTGAACGGCTATCGGATGAACGTGAACGACTTGAAGCAGGGCATGCTGGTCACCAGCCAGGTGCGCCGCGCCACGCTGTACACCGGCGGCACGGTGGCCGGCTATCCGGTCAATGCGTCCCAGCCCTACTATCCGGGGCAGTACGGCCCGGGCCCGGTGATCATCGGGCCGACTCCCTACAATCCGCCGCCGCAGCCGCAGATCAACACGTATTCCCCGATGGTGTACGTCCGCCTGAAGAACGGCGGACAGGTCATCCAGATGCCCTGGGCGGCAGCCATCGACGGCCGCAACGCCGGCGTGCTGATCATCATGGGCCCGCCGGACCCGCAGACCGGCGCCCCGCCCAGCCAGCCGTTTCCGGAGTATCAGTAAGACTCACCAGCCCCCCCTCTCCCCCACAGCAAACAGGGGATCCCGAGCCGAGCGCCCGGGATCCCCTTCATTTCTTGCCCGGAACTTGGATTCAACCCGCCAGCGGTCTTTGCAGTTGAGCGCAATCTTATGCACTTCGGGTGCCTTCGGAATCCACAGGATGATTGAGCCGCTCTATTTCGCTCAGATCATTTCCGCAGCATGGCGGCGGCCTTGTTCTCGATATCGTTGCCGCTCGCCGGAATCGACGGCTCGATCCCTCGCCCGTGGATGTCGGTGCCGTTCGGCGTGAGGTAGCGGGCCGATGTCACCTTCAATTCCGACCCGTCGCGCAGGGGAATGACCGTCTGGATGAGCCCTTTTCCGAAAGTGCGCTCGCCCATTAATTTCGCCAGCCCGTTGTCGGCCAGCGCGGCGGAAAATACTTCCGCGCTGCTCGCCGTGCCGCGGTTGACCAGCACGATCATGGGAAGGGTGCGCTCGCGCGGCGTGCCGGGCGCGGTGCGCGCGTCCTCCGGGCCGCTGCGCTTGCGGACGCGGACCAGCACGCGGCCGGGCGCCAACCCCGTCAACAGCGTGAGCGCCGCCTTCAAATCTCCGCCCGGATTATCCCGCAAGTCAATAATAAACGCGCGGGCGCCGCTGCGGGCCAGAGTGACCATGGAGGGCCACACTTCCTGCGCGGTCTGCGGGCCAAAAATGGGGATTTTCACGTAAGCCACCTGGCCGTCGAGCATGCGCACCACCAGCGGCGGCAACCGCAGCACCGCCCGCTGCAAGGTGGCGGTGCGGTTGGACAACGCCAGTTTCACGGTGGATCCCACCGGCCCGAGCAGCGTGTCCGCGGCGGCGTAATACGACATGCCGCGCAGGACCTTGCCGTCCACGCCCTCGATGACGTCGCCGGGCTTCAACCCCGCGGCCTTTGCCGGCGTCCCGTCCAGCGCCGCCACCACCACCAGGCCTGCGGGATCGGGCGCGACTTCCACCCCGATCCCCGTGAACGAGCGGCCGCTCAACTGCGCTTCCAGCATCGCGCGATCCTCGCGGGAAAGCCACGTGGTGTAAGGATCGCCGAGCGACTCGACAAAGGCCTGGGTGGCGCGCTTTTCTTTATCGGCGGGGGACGCCGCGCCGGCTGCCGACGACGCCGCCCGCGACGCTTTCCCCGCATCGTAGGGAAACAGGAAATACTGCCCGACTGCCGCGGCCACTTCGGCCAGCCGGCTCTGCTGGGCGCCCGCGGTGACCGGCAAGAGCAGAAGAATCAGCAGCCCCAGGAAAACCCGGCGCGCGCTCATTGCTGGCTCCTCTCGATACCAGTATCGCGCTGACACCGCGCAGAGTAGCGTGTCCGTGCTGACACCGCGCAGAGTAGCGTGTCCGTCGCTGACACCGCGCACAGTAGCGTGTCCGTCGCTGACACCGCGCACAGTAGCGTGTCCGTGCTGACACCGCGCACAGTAGCGTGTCCGTCGCTGACACCGCGCACAGTAGCGTGTCACCGGGTGCGCGTGGCCGGTGCGCGGCGCGCGCAGGGACGTGACGGGCCTACAGCGCCGCTCGGTACAGCCGCTCGAAATCCTCGGCCGTGCAGGGGCGGGGATTGAGCTGGTGGCAGCCGTCCTCCACCGCCTGGGCGACGAGTTTCGGGACGTGCTCCTCGCGGACGCCCACGTCGGACAGCCGCGTGGGAATGCCCACGTCGTGCAGCAGCGTGCTGAGCGCCAGGATCCCCGCGCGGGCCACTTCCTCGGTGGGCGCGTCGAGAGTGGAAGCCTCCAGCGCCTCGGCCAGATCGGCCAGGCGGCGCGTGCGGTGCGGCTTGTTGAACTCCAGCACGTGGGGGAGCATGATCGCGTTCGACAGCCCGTGGTGCAGGCCGCAGATCGACGACAGCGGGTGGGCCAGCGAGTGCGTGGCGCCCAGCCCCTTCTGGAACGCGATGGCGCCCAGCATGCTGGCGATCATCATTTGCGCGCGGGCCTCCAGGTCGTCGCCCTGGCGCACCGCCCGGCGCAAGTACCGCCCGACCAGCTGCACGCCGCGCAGGGCGAGCGGATCCGCGATCGGGTGGAAGCCCTTCGAGAGATACGCTTCCACGTTGTGGGTAAGCGCGTCCGCGCCAGTGTACGCGGTCAGGGCCGGCGGCAGCCCGGCGGTGAGCGCGGGATCCGCCACCGCGATGGTGGGAATCAGATAGGGGCTGAAAATCACCGTCTTGCGATTGTTGGATTCGAGGTGGATTACCGTGGAGCGTGACACTTCGCTGCCCGTCCCCGAGGTGGTCGCAATCGCCACCATCGGCGGCAGGTTGGCCGTCACGAAGCGCCCACCGTCCTGCGTGTCGTCGAAAATCTCCAGGGGCTGCGGGTGGTGGATTTTCAGGCGGATGGCCTTGGCGGCGTCGATGGCGCTGCCCCCGCCGACCGCAACGATGCCGTCGCAGCCTGCCGCGCGATAGGCGTCCACGCCGGGAAACACGCTTTTCTCGGTGGGATTTGGCTCGACGCCGTCAAACAGCGTCCACTTCATTCCTGCGCGGTCGAGCGGTCCGGTGATCGATCCCAGGAGCCCGACCTTCACCAGTCCGGCGTCGGTGACCACCAGCGGATGCTTGACGCCAATTCCGGCCAGGAGCCCGGGCAGCTTTTCCACCACTCCCGCGCCGAATTCAATGCGCGTCGGAAACGCGAACGTTCCCGACATTTCACGTACGTCAGTGCCCAGCGCCGTTACCATGACTAAATCACCTCGAGATAGCGCTCGCGCTCCCAGTCGGTCACCGCGCTCTTGAACTGGCGGACTTCCCACTCGCGGGTGCGGCAGAAGTGCTCGACAAACTCGTCCCCGAGCAGCTCGCGCGCGATTTTGCTCTCGCGCAGGCGCCTGGTGGCCTCCTCCAGGGTGCTGGGCAGCGGCGCGGCCGAAGCGGCGTCGTAGCCGGAGCCTTTCAGCGGCTCGCCCAGCGTCAGATTATTTTCGATGCCGTGCAGGCCGCTGGCCAGCGCCGCAGCCATCGCGAGATACGGATTCGCGTCCGCGCCGGCCAGGCGATATTCCACGCGGGTGGATTTTGCCGAGCCAGGAATGACCCGCAGCGCGGTGGTGCGATTTTCCACGCCCCAGGTGGAGGTGGTCGGCGCCCAGGTGCCGGGCACCAGCCGCTTGTAGGAATTGATGGTGGGACACACCAGCGCGGTCAGTTCGGGCATCAGCGCCACCTGTCCGGCCACGTATTGGCGCATCAGGTCAGACATCTTGTAAGGCGCGTCCGCCTTGAAGAACAGCCCGTTGCCGTCGACGTCCTGCAGGCTCTGGTGGATGTGCCCGCCGCAGCCGGGTAGCGAGTCGTTCCACTTCGCCATGAAGGTCGCCAGATATCCGTGGCGATTTGCGATCTGCTTCACCGCCGACTTGAAGAGCACCGCCTTGTCGGCCGACGCGAGCGCGTCGTCGTAGCGAATGGCGGCTTCGTACACGCCGGGGCCCGTCTCGGTGTGGAAGCCTTCCACCTCGACGTTGAACCTGTCGAGCGCGTCCATCACCTCGTGGACGAACTCCGCGTTGGCGCCGGTGCGCAGCACGCTGTAGCCAAACATGCCCGGTGAAAACGGCGTCATGTCCTGGTAGCGCTTGTCGCTCGCGGTCTGGCTGGTTTCCTTGAAGAAGAAGAATTCGTATTCGGCCGCGAAGGTCGGATGGTAGCCGAGGGCGTTGGCGCGCGCGACCGTCCTTTTCAAGACCTGCCGCGGGGACACGCCGAGCGGCCCGCCTTTCCCATCTTCGAAGTCGGCCAGGAAAAAGGCCGTGTCCGGCTCCCAGGGGATTACCCGGAACGTGTCCAGGTCCAGCCGCGCCTGCGCGTCGGGATAGCCGGTGTGCCAGCCGGTGTAAAGCGCGTTGTCATACAGCACGTCGTTGGCGTCCCAGCCGAATATAACGTCGCAGAAGCCGAATCCGTCGGCCGCCATGGAGTCGAATTTCGCGCGCGACACGTACTTGCCGCGCAGGATTCCGTCGATGTCGGTGCCGCCCGCCTTGACCCGCCGGATGCCCAGGTTGTTCATCCGCTCGCTGAGCGCCTTTTGCCGGGTCGCGTGCTCAAGTGCCAGTGCCATGGCGATCTCCTTTGAATTTATTGACAGGACACCCAGACCGATTTGACCTGGGTGTAGGATTCCAAGGCGTGCATGCCCATCTCTCGTCCAAAGCCGCTCTGCTTGTAGCCGCCGAACGGCGAGGCGCTGTCGAAGCCGTTCCACAAATTCAGCCACACCGAGCCGGCCTTGATGCGGCGCGCCAGGCGATGTGCGCGGGCGGAGTCTTTCGTCCACACGGACGAGACCAGCCCGAAAACGGTGCTGTTGGCCAGCCGCACCGCCTCGTCTTCGTTGTCAAAGGTCAAGACGCACAATACCGGCCCGAAAATCTCTTCTTGCGCGATGCGCATTTCAGGACGCACGCCGTCGAAAATCGTTGGCGCGTAGAAATATCCCTTGCCCAGATCGGTGAGACGGCGTCCGCCAGTGAGCAGCTTCGCGCCTTCCTCCTGGCCCAGCGCCACGTATCCCTCGATTTTCGTGAGCTGCGCCTTGCTGGCCACGGCGCCCATCTCGCTGGCCGGATCAAGTGGATCGCCGACCTTCATGGCGGCGGCTTTTTCCACCAGCTTCTGGACGAACGCGTCCTGCACGTCCCGATGAATGAGCAGCCGGCTGCCGGCGCTGCAAATCTCGCCCTTGTTTGC
>VGFD01000360.1 GCA_016868975.1 Armatimonadota bacterium
CCGACCGCGGAGTTTCCGTTCACCGCAGTGCCGTCGCGGTCCACGACGTTTTCGGTGCGCGACACAACGGTCCCGGCGGCGCCCCTGCTGTTCAGGTAGGCCAACCCCGAGGAGGCCTTCCCCTTGAGAATGGTGTTCTCGGTGGCCACCGGATTGTCGCGGCGCTCTTCGTCGTGGACCAGGCGGATCTCGTAGGAGCCCTGACTCACCGCAAGGGTATCTGTGGCGCCGTTGCCGGCAACCGCCACGCCCGAGACCAGCGTGTTGCCGTCGGACAGGAAGGAGTTGCTTTGCACGCGGGCCGAGGCCTGGCGCTCGGCCCGCGCGTCGGCAACCGAGCCGTCCAGCAGGTTGTGGCCGTTGTACTCGGTGCGCTGCGCGCGCTCGTTGATCTCGCGGAGCAGGCCGCGGACCTGGTTCTGGATGCGGCCGCGGTCGTCGTCGGTGAGGTTGTCGTCGGCGGCCCGCACCGCCAGGGCGCGGATTTGCTGGAGCGCATCGGTGATCTTGTTGACGCCCTGCTCGGCGACCTGGATCATCCCCTGCGCGGTCTGGATGTTGCGGATGCCTTCCTCGAGCCCGGTGGCCTGGGCGCGGAAGCGGTCGCGGAGCATGAGTCCGGCGGCGTCGTCCTCGGCGCGATTCATGCGTATCCCGGTCGAGAGCCGCTCCAGCGAAGTAAACAGGAGCCGCTGCTGCGTCTGAAGCGCGTCGTTGACTCGGAGCGACCCCATGTTGTTGTGCACGGAATACATGGCTCAATGGGGTTATCGACCCCGGGAGAGGATCCATAAGAATAGGGGGCTTAAGAAAAATGACCCCCATGCCGAATTACGCGCGTAGGTCGAATGGCCGGTGACCGAACGACTTACTGGGGAGCGTCCCAGGGATCGGCGCCGCCGTCCAGGTCGGTCAGCGCGTCGGCGGCGGCCTGTCGGATGGCAGACGGATCCATGCTCGTCATGCCACTCACCGGCTTGAAACATGCCTGACGCATAGGGCCAACCCATCTCCCGCCCGAAACACTCCCCGAGATGGAAGGCATCGGACTCGTCGCGGACCTCGGCCTCACGCTCGGCGTGGCGTTCATGCTGGGCCTGGTGGCCTATTACCTGCGCCTGCCCCTGCTGGTCGGCTACCTGATCGGCGGCATCGCCATCGGCCCCTACGCGCTGGGACTCATCTATGACATTCACAGCGTCCAGGTGCTCAGCGAGGTCGGCGTGGCGCTCCTCATGTTCACCCTGGGCATCGAGTTCTCGCTGGCCGATCTGTCGCGCATCCGAAAGGTAGCGGTGGGCGGCGGCCTCCTCCAGATCGTGGCCACCGTCGGGTTTACCACCGGAATCTTCTGGCTGCTCGGCTTTGGCGGGCGGGCCTCGCTGGCCATGGGATTCATCGTCTCCATCTCGTCCACGATGATCGTGATGCGCACCCTGATGGAGCGCGGCGAGAGCCAGTCGCTGCACGGCCGCATCGCGCTCTCCATCCTCATCGTGCAGGATCTCGCCGTCGTCGCCATGCTGGCGCTCTTGCCGGTGCTGGCCAACCGCGGGCCGTCCACCGTTCAGGAGATGGTGGGGACCGCCCTGAAGGCCGGCGCGTACCTCGGAATCGCGCTGATCCTCGCGCAATCGCTCATCCCCCGCCTGATGCGGAGGGTGGCCAAGACCGCCAACCGCGAGCTGTTCGTGGTGGGCGTCGTGAGCGTGGTGGTCGGCTCAGCGCTGGCCACCACGGCCATCGGATTTTCCCTGGCCCTGGGCGCATTCGTGGCCGGCCTCATTTTAAGCGAATCCGAATATAACCACGAAGTGCTCGCCAGCGTGATTCCGCTCCGAGAGATTTTTTCCATCCTGTTCTTTGCCTCGGTGGGAATGCTGATCGACCCGCGCATCCTGGCGCAGAGCTGGGGACTCATCCTCGGATTGGTGGCGCTCGTCATCCTGCTCAAGTGCGGCGTGACGTTCATTTCGATCATCGCGTTCGGACAGCACCCACGCACGGCATTTCTGGTAGCCGCCAGCATGGGCCAGATAGGAGAGTTTTCCTTCCTGATGGACCGCGCCGCTCGGGAATCCGGGCTGCTCTCCCAGGAAGTGTATTCCTCCATCCTGGTCGCCGCGCTGGTCACCATCCTCATCACGCCGTTCCTGATGCGCTCCTCAAGCCGGCTCTACCAGCGCATCGTTGCCCTCCCGGGCTTGCGGAAATGGCGCGAGGCCGCGCATCCGGTGCTCTCCGCACCCATCGACGAAGGCTCGCCCAGCCTGCACAACCACGTGATCATCTGCGGGTGGAGCCGCGCCGGCCGCGAGGTCGGGGACGTTTTCCGACGCCGCAACGTGCCCTTTATCGCGGTGGATTTCGATCAATCAGCGCTGGAGCCGCTGCGCCGGGAAGGCGTGCCGTGCATCTACGGCGACGCGTCCAATCCCATCGTGCTGGAATCCGCACATCCGGAATCCGCGCGGCTGGCCATCATCACCATGGGAGATCCGTTCTCCGCGCGCCAGGCGTTGCGCACGCTGCGGCGGCTCAATCCGGAGCTGAATATCGTGGTGAGCGTGCACTCCCTTCCGGAGATCGAAACGATGTACGAGGCCGGCGCCAGCGAGATCATCTACCCTCAATTGGAAGTGGCGCTGGAAATCATCCGTTACGCGCTGCTCAAGCTCGGCGTGCCGGTCGAAGAAGTCCAGCCTTACGTGGATGGAATCCGCTTGAACCGCTATCCGGTGGCGGCGCGCACGGAGTCGCCGGCCGCGGCGCAGGTGCTTGAGGATCATTATGTAATTTGCGGCGGCGGGCGCATGGGCGGGCGGATTTCCGACGAATTGATCCGCGCCGGCATGAAGCTGGTGGTCATCGAGATGGATCCGGACCGCGCCTACGATCTGGGCAACCGCGGGGTCACCGTGCTGTGGGGCGACGCGGCCAATCCGCGCATGCTGCAGCGCGCCGGAATCGCGAAGGCACGCGCGCTGGTGGCCGCCACTCCATCGAACGCGGGCAACCTGTATATTACGGTCACCGCCCGCCGCATGAAACCGGATTTATTTATCGTCGCGTGCACCACGCTTCCTGAAGAAGAGGATAAATTCCGTGAGAGCGGCGCGGACCGCGTCATTTCACCCTACACCGTCGGCAGCACGCACGTGAGCAGCTTGCTGCTGCGTCCCATCACCGCCCAGCTCCTTGAAGAGGCCACCAGCGGCGTGCGCGCGGACTTCCAGTTCGAGGAAATCACGGTAACGCCGGAGAGCCCCCTGTGCGGGCGCACCCTGGAGGAAGCAGACATCCGCCACGCCACCGGGGCAAACGTGGTGGCGGTGCAGCACGACGGACAGATCCTGGCAAACCCGGCCGTGGACTATCGGCTGCAGGCCGGCCAGACGCTCATCTGCGTGGGCACCGCCGAGCAGATCGCGGCGCTGCGCACGCGGGCCGCGGTGAACAAATGATTACCGCCGGGACACGCTACCCCTGGATCCCGCGGGCCGCCAGCAACCGCTTCCACTCTTCATCCATGCGGTGAAGGTCGTCGGTGCCCGCGATGACTTCCGCGAAGCCTTCCTCGAGGTGAGCCGAGACGCGCTCGTCGAGCCACGCCCGCAGCCGCGCGAGGCCGCTCTCATAGCGCGCCACCGCCGACTCCAGGTACGCGCGGGCCGCCTGGTACGCCTGGATGGCATCTTCGCCGGCCTCCTCGGGCGGCGGCGTGAGCGCGGACATTTTCTGGCGGGCCTTCTTCGTGCGCGACTCCATCATCCCCACCACCTCACGAAGGGGTTCCGCGTCGCCCCCCCGCGCCGCGTCCAACGCGTCGCTCAAGCGGCGCAGGTTCTCCGGCTGCTCCGCGTGGCCGGCCGTCTGCAAGCCGTCGTGGCGGATGTCGAAGTGCGGCGTGTCCTCGTCCACCGAGCCCGCCACAAAGGGCAACGCCGCGTTGCACTTCACGCAAAAGCGGCCGGAACGTGGATTGGCGGCGCCGCAGCGGATGCACGGCTTCTGCGCGCCCTGGCCGGCCGACTCCAGAACGGCCTGAGCGTCCAGGGCGTCGCGGGTGGCCACTTCAAACGCGTCCACGCCGTCCTGGACGGCCCCGGCATCGCCCGCTTCAAGCGCACTGCGCGCGAAGGCGAGCGCGTCTCCCTGGCGCTCCAGCGCGTCGTGCAGGCGGACCGCCACCTCCGCGGTCCCTGAGGACGGGGCGAAGGCCATGAGCCGCATCTGCCACTCCGCCTGCACCGCGACAGCGCCGTCGAGGCGCGTGGCCAGCGCATGGGCGGAAAGCCGCTCCTCCAGGACCATCTCGGCGCAGCGCAGCACTTCGTCCGCCCAGGGGATGCCCAGGCGGCCCGGCGTTTCGTCCTCGCGCAGCCGGGAGAACGCGTCGAACAGCCGGTCCAGGGCGCCGCGGCAGCGGTCCAACAGCATTCGCGCCCGCTCCGGGTCTTCCCGTTCCAGGCTTTCCCGCAGACCGCCCAGACCGTCCCGCAACACGGCAAAGGCGGCGTAGACCCGCTCGACCTGCTCGGCCAGGGCGTCGCTGTCCTCCTGGAACTGCAACTCGAACTGGAAAAAACCGAGCATCTGGCCCAGTGCCCGATCGGTTTCCCCAAGCGCGTCCAGCACGTCCTGGAGGTGGCCGCTGCCGGCTTCCCAATCGCGCGCCTCGTCGCACAGCCGATTGAAGGGGGCCAGGGGGGTCCGCGCTTCGTCGCCGCCGTCGCGGCGCGCGAAGGCGAATCGTGGGTCCATGCGAAAGTCTCCTCGGCCAAGGTTGTACGCCAGGAACGCGCACAACCCTTGCGAAACCTGCGATCTGCTGAGCCCCCCGAGAGGGGCCAGGCGGCCAGGCATGCCGTTCAAACGCTGGTGGCGCCCGGCTGTGCCGGCCCCTATCTTACATCCGGATTAAGACTTTCTAATGCGGGACGGTTGACTGGCAGGCCCCGGCGCGTGACAATCTACTCAAGACCTCGAGAGGAGTCCAAGCTTGTGATTCCGTTTGGCAACCCCATGATGATGGGGATGGGAATGGGCAACCCCATGATGATGGGGATGGGCAACCCCATGATGATGGGGATGGGCAACCCCATGATGATGCAGATGATGTTCCTGATGCAGATGATGCAGATGATGCAGATGATGCAGATGATGCAGGGGATGCAGCAGGGTGGCGCCCAGATGCCGGGCTTCCCGCAGGGAATGCCGACGATGCCCAACTATGGGATGGACATGCCGGGGATGCCGTGGGGCAACCGCACTCCCTATCCGCCCTTCTACCCGGAGAGCCTCAACCCGACTGGTCCGGTGGGCTACAACGCAAACACCGGCAACGCCATCGCGGACACCGCGGCCGCCTGGAACGGCCACGAGTTCCGCCCCGGCATGACGCGCCGCTGCGCCGACTTCGTGAGCACCGTCATCGAGCAGTCCGGCCAGGCGCCCCCAGGGTTCCGCCCCCAGATGTCCTGCCAGGAGTTGCAGCGCTACGGCACGCCGGTGGGCCGCGAGCAGCTTCGGCCCGGCGACGTGGTTTTCTTTGGCAACACCTATCGGCCCGGCCAGTACACCCACACCGGGATCTACCTGGGCAACGGCCAGTTCGCGCACCGTCCCACAGCCAACGCGCCGGTCCGCGTCGACAACTTGAACAGCCGCTACTACTCGTCGCACTTCACGGGCGGTCGCCGGCTGAACGCATAGTGACCGACCAGGAATCCCTCGACGAGGCCTGCGAAAGATTCGCCCGCTCGCTTGAGCCGCTGGAGCTCACCCTGCACGCGCGGATGGGCCGCGACGGGCGCATGCTCGAGGCGCGCGGTACCGCCACCCACGGGGAGGAGCTCGAGGAGCGGCTGATGGAGGTCTTCCACGACCCCCTCTACTTC
>VGFD01000361.1 GCA_016868975.1 Armatimonadota bacterium
CCCTGCCCGAGCACGGGCCACGCCCGTGCGGTAAAACCCATGGATACAGGCCGCGCAGCAGGCCGTTCAGACCGGGACGGAGGCGGCTGTGCCGCCCCCTGCTCTATCACCAGGTCGGGAGCGGGCGGTGCCGACCGCGGCGTGCCCATTTGAAATCCGATGTGCACCATCGACGAGTCGCGATTCGTGCAGTCGTAATCGTACAGCAGCCACCCGCCCTGGCGCCGCTGGCGATATGGCTGCAGGTCGCCGAGGCGCACGTCGCGGCTGGTGTCCGGAATCGCAAACGTCATCAACGAACGGGGATCATCCGGAAACGCGCTCTGGGTAATGGACAGCATTCGTGAAGCGCCGCCATTTTCATGGAGAAACGGGATACGCGGCTCGGTCCAGGAAATGGTGAAGCCCCAGCGCTCTCCCGCAGCGAGCGGCCGTGAAGGCACCAGCACCGGCGCGGTGGTGGAATACCCCTGTGGATGCGGGCGGGGATCCCAGCGCAAGAAGGTGGCCTCGCCGCTCACCCGAAGGTTGGCCGGCACCGTCCCCGCGTAGGACGGGCTGCGGATGGGCAGGATCGCCGTGGTTCCGGCGCGCGTGGCGGTCATCTCGGCCCGCAGGGCATACAGCGTCTCTTTCGGGCCCATGGCCCAGTACTGGTACATCTTGGTGAGGCGGTAGGGCGCGTTGGCCGGCGCCGGGTGCCGCTTCGCCTGCGCGACGGCGGCCGGCGTGGCGGACACCTCCACGGGCGAACGCCAGGCCCCGTAGATGGCCAGTCCCACGCTCAGGACAAGCAGCACGAAGGCTAGCCGACTCCATCGCATCACGCGGGATTTCGGTCGGGCGCTCGCGACCCCTGCGTGACCCTCCCCAGCGCAAGGGCGCCAAGCGCCGCCGCCGCCACGGTGGCCACACCAACGCCCAGCAGGACGGTCGCAACCCCGACGCGCTCCAGGAAGAACGACGCGAGCGCCACGCCCAGTGGCGCGGCCACCGTCACCATCGCCAGCAGCGTCGCGAACACCCTGCCCTGCATGCGCTCCGGCGTCCGCTGCTGCACCATGGTGAGGATTACCGCGTTGGCCGGCGCCACCGAAAATCCGCCGAGCGCGGCGAGCGCCACGTTGCCCCACAAGTTTCCCACCGCCGACATCGCGCCAAAGGAAATTCCCAGCACTGTCATGCCGCCAAAAATCAACGTGCCTGCAGACAGGCGTGCGGAAAGCCAGGAGGCGCCCAGGGATCCCATCAGCAACCCCCCGCCCCAGCCGCCCATCAGCAGGCCAAATCCCTGCGACCCGGCGTGCAGCACTCGGTCAGACAGCACCGGAAACAGCACGGCGAAAGGCATGATCAAGAAATTCGCCACCGCCGCGGTGGTCAGGACGACCAGCAGGAACGGGCTCGCGGCGAGGTGGCGGAAGCCCTCCACGACTTCCTGCATGGCCGCCCGCACGCCCCCGCCGGAGGGCCGCGGCTGGTCCCGCCAGTGCATGAGCGCGATGCAGATCCCCGACACGGCGAAGGTGGCGGTGTCTACGTACAGCACGTGGGTCGGCGTGGGCAGGCTGGCCACCAGGATCCCCGCGAGCACCGGCCCGGCCAGCGCGGCAACTTGCGAGGAGGCTTCCACGAAGGCGTGCGCCTCGGTCCACAACGGCTCCGGCAACAATTGTCCGATGGCGGTTTTTTCAGCGGTGTAGAATACCATGGTCAACGCGGACACGGCGAACGTCACGGCGTAGATTGCCCACAGACCTTGCCCGCCGAGCGCAAGCGCGAGCACAATTACGAAGCGCGCGGCGTCGCAGAAAATCATCAGCAAGCGGCGATCGGCGCGATCGACCGAGACGCCGGCCACCCATCCCAACACCGCGCCTGGGATTAGTTGAGCGAGGTACACGCCGCTCATGGCCGCCGTGGAGCCGGTGGTCTGCAGCACGATCCAGGCGAGCGCCACGTAGTTGAGCTGGTTGCCGATCTGCGAGACGACCTGCCCGCTCCAGTGCAGCGCAAAGTCGCGATAGCGCAGAACGGCGAAGATCATAGAGGGGCCGGCACAGCCGTGGCGCGGCGCACGGCGGCGCCCGCGGCGAATGCGAGCCGAGCGAGCAACGTGCGTTTCATGCGGTCGCCCCCCTTTGTCCAGCGGCCAGGCGCGAAGCGCCACCCGGTCTTCCCCCTCATTTCTCAATCAGCCCGTGAAGGGTCGTGTACTGAGGATAGTTGGCCGGCAGGCCGGCGCCCCCGTGGTTCAGACCACTGCAAACAACGGTGTAGCGGTCAGGGAAAACGGCTACATAGCTGCCTGAGTACGTATCGCTCTTCGCAGCCGGGCAGGTGGGAATCGAGGTGAGATAATTTCGCTTCAGATTGTCGAGGGATTGCGGATACTTGCCGAGGTTGTCGGTCGAGTACATCTCCAGCGCGGTGCCGATGTTCTTGAGGTTCGATTTGCAGGCGGTGGCCTGTCCCATGGCCCGCGCCTTCACGAAATTGGGAATGGCAATTGCCGCCACGCCGACCACGGCGGTGCTTGCATAGCCATTGCTCACCTGTCGAATTCCGTCGGGCTCGACCCAGGTGAACCCAAAGGTTTTCGAGAGGTTCACTTTTTTAATGGCGCCCAGCGCCATGGCGGCCATTTGCTTCTCGTCGGCGTCCGCGCCCTGGCTGGCGTTTTCCAGCATCTGCTCGACGGCCTTCGTAAGGCCGGACAGGTCGGCGAATTCCATGGACACCAGCTTGCCTCTCACCTGCCCGGTCATTTTCGCGAACTCCGGAATCTGGGCGATCGATTGGGCGGCCTGGGCCGGAGACTTCAGCGCGTCGTCTAACCGGGCGTCCGCTTCGGCGCCAAACGCAAAGAGGAGCGCGGTTCGCGGTTGTTTCACCATGGTCCAGCGGACCGCCTGGGGGCCGTCCACTCCGTGGATTTCATTCCCCTCAACCGTGCGCTTCACGGCGGGCGTCACGCCCGCCTTGCCGAGCAGTTTTTGCAGCAGATCCTTTGCCTTCGCTTCGTCTTTCAAGTACGCCACGAAGACGTACGTCGGCATGATGTCGGGGGTGCCGGCGACCGCATGCGCGCCCTCGTCGAGTCCGACCTCGGAGTCGTACGAGGGCTTGTTCGCCGCCACTCCGGCCTCGGCGTGGTGATGCCCGCCACATGCAAAGTAGTACGCCTGCCCGCCCTTGTAAGTGGACGAGCAGGTTTCCGAGCCCGCCGCCGGACAGGTGGGCAGGGACTTCAAGTACTTCGGCGTCACCTCGGCGAGGCGGGCAGGGAAGCGGCCGGCGTGGTCCGTGCTGAACATCTCCAGCGCGCTCCGGATGTTCTTCAAGTTGGACTTGCATGCGGTAACCTGTCCCTGGGCGCGCGCGCGGCTGAAATGGTCCGTCATCGTCGCCGGCAGGATCTGCATCATATTGCTGGACATCGCCACCTGTCCGTCCACGGCGGTGAACACGTCCTCCGGGCGGAATCCGACGTTCATCGACATGGCCACCGGGATGGCGTCCACCGGGAAGCGCGCCTCCGGGAAAATCCTGGCAAGCGCGATCAGCGCGTGGTATGCCCATTTCCCGTCAAAGGTGGAAAACTGTCCCCATTTCGCGGGAAAGAATTGCGCGATCTGGGGGTCGTCCGAGGGCGCGTCCAGCAATGCCTTGACCAGTGGCGCGCCGGCCGCGGCATCCAGTTTGAGGAAGCCGATGGCGTCCGGCCCGCGCTCGCCGATGGCCACACCGTACACCAGGTAAGGGATGGACTTGATTCCCTTGACAGTGTCATCGTCCACGTGCGCGCGCAAGGACGCGACCTCGCCCAGGCTGCCCAGGGCGTCCTTTACCCCGAGGCGTAGGCCAGCGCTCGACGACGGGGAAATCTTGCTCTGGGCCTCACGAAACTGGGGATGCTCGGCCAGGGTCGAGGCCTTTCCCGCGATGCACATCGTGACGCTCTTGACTGCCCGCGGGCTGGTGGCCAGCACCAGGTGCTGCTTGTGGAGTGCCAGCGCCCAGCCCTGCGGCCCTTCACCGCCCAGCCACATGGGAATCCCGTCCTCGGTGGACTGGCGCGCCTTCAGTTCCTTTCCGTGCTTGTCGAGAATTTTTCGCAGGCTATCGCGCGCCTGGTCCTCGTTCAGCACCGGCGCCACGAGCACCGCGTGGAATGGGGGAGTGACGCTGGCGGTGGGCACCAGCCCGCTCTGTCCTTCCAGCGGAATCAGCGCGACGGCCAGGGCCGGCGTGATCCACTGGGATAGCTCCTGCGCGGTGACGCCCAGCTCTTTTTCCGCTTCCGCAATTTGCTTGCCAAGGGTGGGGTTTTTCTCCCCGGCCTGTTTGAGAGCCGATGAGACGTTCACCGTGGACATGCGGTCGCGCAGGTCAAGCGCGACGAACACCTGCGCGTGCTCGGGCACGGTGGCGGCTAGTCCGTGCAAGCCGGATTTGACCTCCGCCCCGCGCTTCAGCCACCAGACGAAGCCGCCGATCAGGGCCGCAACCAACAGGAGCACGACCAGCACTCTGCCCATTCTTCAATCTCCTAAGTGGCGCGCGACACAAGTAGCTTCGCCTTACGGGACATCAGTTGACCCGGGCGTGGGGCATCTGGGCCGTCCTCACTTTGAACTGACTGCCGAAATCGGGCCCAAGGGCGTCTCGCCCGGGAGCACAACCTCGCGTGGGCCGTGGTCCGGCGATTCGCGCAGCGGGGATTCCATTCCCACTTCTTGCATTCTTCGATCAGCATGTGTTATCCTATCACAAGTCAGTATGTAGTGAACTACGAAGTTTAAGGAGTGCAGGCTCATGGACCCTCGCTCGCTGGCCAGTCAGTTCCTCCGCATCGGGTCGCGTCTGGCGCTCGACCCCACCGACAGCAAAGGCTTCTCCATTGACGTGCGGCGCGACCGGCTGGGCGAGTACTTCCACCTGCGCCTGTCGCAGCGGGACGTTCAGGTGGATGCCATCGACGTGCGTCCGCTCGATTGCCATTTGCTGCTCATGGTTCGCCAGGGTGCCGAAAAGTTGAAGTTCCTTTGCGGTCACGATGAGCGGCGCTGGTTCGTGGCCGCGGTCCCGGACAACGGCGGCATCCGCAGCGTCGACGCGGCCATGGAGGCGCTCAAGCCCCTGGAAGTGCGCCTGGCGCGGAATCGGGACGACCGCAAGCGCCGCAAGAACGCCACCTGCGTCCGCCAGGGCGAGTGGCTCTTCATGCCGTCGCCGGAACTCGCGGTGCCGGACAGCCAGGTGCGCCGCAACGAGGCACTTCGTCGATGCAACGGCAAGCCGCACGTGGCCGACGAGTGCTGGCGCTTCGGCGGCGAGACGGTCTACGTCTGCACCCGTTACCCCAACGGGGTGACCGAGGCGCGCTACCGCAAGATCCTGGCCGGCAAGCCGGAGGCCCGCAGTTACAACTGGGGCGTCATGCGCCGCGATCCCCGCGTGTTCGTGCGCGGCCGTGTTCGCCACGCCGACCACAAGACCGTCGTGCTCACCTGCTGGCACCGCGTCCTGCGCAACACTGAGGGCCAGGCCGCCTTGGACTGAGGCGGGCGCAACGTCATTCCACGGTGGTCCTTCGCCCGCAGGTCTTAACCGCAGAGTGTCACCGCTGGCATATGCCGGCGCAGGTCTGCGCGCTGGTGCTATGTTGGGCTTGTGCTTGAGGGAAAACAAAAAGGGCGCCGCCTGGCGCCCTTTTGCCTCACGTCGTCCGCCCCGGGGATTGGCGGACGCGTATCTGGCTTTAGTAGCCGCCGCGACCGCGACCGCCGCCGCCGCCGCCGAAGCCGCCGCGACCGCCGCCACCCTGGCGCGAGAAACAATCCGAGCAGTAGACCGGACGGCTGCCGCTGGGCTGGAAGGGAACTCGAGT
>VGFD01000362.1 GCA_016868975.1 Armatimonadota bacterium
GTATCGGGCTGGCCGCGGCGACCTGGTCCGGGTGCCTTTCATCGGCGGCCTGGTGGAGCAATGGGTGCTCGCTCAAGAGCCGGTCGGGGATGCGCTCTAGCTAGCTCTAGCTGGAGTCGGGCGGTAAAACCCATGGAAACAGGCCGCAACTAGCCCGTCGGGAAGCGCGGCGCCAGCGCGGCGCCGAGCGCGAATCGGACATCGGAGGGCGCGAGCTGATGAGGCACTTTTCCGGTCCGCAGCATGCAATAAGCCAGTGCTTGACTCAGTGCCGCCCCGCTGAAACGCTCGTTTTCTCCGGCTTTTGAAGCCCATTTATCCAGACGGCGTCGAAGCCGATGCTGCAGCCGCCTCTTGGCGCGCTCGTAATCCACTCGAGTGGCCTCCGGGATGCGCGCCTTGACTTCCGCCGAAGACAGCCAGGGCGCCTGCTCCAGCACTTCGCGAATCGAGGCGTGCAGCGCGTCACGTCCTTGATTCCGGCAGCGGACGCAGCGCTGTCCATGCTCAAACAATTCGCCGCAGTCCGGGCATGGCTTCCACCCCTCCATGCGGCGCCGCTCGTCCTCTTGCATCCCCTTGCGCATGCAGCGCTCAAAGACTTCGCGCATCTCGTCGGACGCGATCGCCGCGGCCACTTCCTCGGCAAGCGCCGCCTGCTCGGCGGTGAGAGGCACCGCGCTCAACGGGATCCCCGCCGGTGTCTCCTTTTCTCTGGCACGCTGCGGCATCGGCGGGGGCAGAAAGCGGATGTCCTTCACCACCTCTTCGCCCAGCCGTCGATTGATGTCCGCAATGTAGATGTGGCGGAAGCCCATGGTCAGCTCACTGACCCACGCGCTGCTCGCGGTCTTCACGAACAGGATGCCGCCTTTCAAGGCGATGGGCGCGGTGTTGCGCCGCACGTGGGGACCGACGACGTCATCCCAGACCTGCAGCGCGAGGTTGTCGCGGCAGCGCTGGTACAGATCCATGCGCTCCATCATGGGAACGAGGAATTCGTTTACGCGACGCATGCGTCCACCATGCTTTGAATTCGTCCGGCTTTGGTATGCCAGACCGTTCCGTCAAATGGCAAAGCGCGGCTCGAATCCCAGCCGCTGGTGGTGAGGAACACCTGGCCGCGCATCGACAGGTACTCCCACAACGCGACCTGGCGGCGCTCGTCGATTTCCGACAGGCAGTCGTCGAGCAGCAGCACCGGGGCGTGCCCCCCGTCGCGCTCCAGCATCTCCGCTTCGGCAAGCCGCAGCGCGATGGCGGTGGAGCGGGTCTGCCCCTGGCTGCCGTACAGTTTCATGGCGCGCCCGTCCAGCAGGATGGCGATGTCGTCGCGGTGCGGGCCGAACAGCGTGACGCCCCGGGCGCGCTCGTCGCGGGCCCCGTTGCGATAGGCGCGGGCCAGCGCCTCGGCGGTCGACTCGCCGGGTTCGGGCGCAACCCCGGGCAGGTAGCGCAGCCCCAGATGATCGGTTTTTCCGCACAATTGCGCGTACACCCGCTCCAACTTCGGCGCCAGGCGCTCGAGCGAGGCGCGGCGCCGATCGGAGAGATCCGTCCCCCAGCGCACCAGTTGCTCGGTCCAGACCTCGTGCATTGAGGCGTCCTGGGCGGCAGCGCGGCTGGTTCCGCCGGAGGCGGCCAGCGTGCGCAGCCAGCGATTTCTCTCGGCCAGCACCTTCTGGTACTGGCTTAACGCGTAGAGATGGGCCGGGTGCAGCTGACAGAGCATTATGTCGAGGAACTGGCGGCGAAATTCCGGCGCGCCCTGCACCAGTTGGAGGTCGCGCGGGGTAAACAGCACCATCCTGGCGAGACCGAACACGTCCATCAGGCGCTGGACCGGCTGGCGATTGACCTTGATCTCCTTGCGGTGGCGCCCGCCGGCCTGTGCGCGCTGCCACGCGATCTCGCAGGACACCTCACGGCTTTCCGAGTGCAGCGTGGCGTGGACGTGCGCGAAATCCTCGCCGAAGCGAATCACTTCCAGATCCCGGGCCGCGCGGTACGGGCGGGTGGTGACCAGCGCGTAGAGCGCCTCAAGCAGGTTGCTCTTGCCCTGCGCGTTGGGCCCGCTCACCAGGTTGAGCCGCGCGTGTGGAGTAAGCGTGAGCCGCGCCCAGTTGCGGTAGTTGTTCAGCGTTACGGTGGTGACGCGCACGATTGCGGAAATTTCCCTTTTCGCGGCCGTGTCCCTCCCCCGAACGGCAGGGAGCCACCGGTTGAAACGGGTAAATGGCGGAGTGAAAATCGCCATGTTCGCCGACTGCTACCATCCCGTCATCAATGGGGTGGTGACTTCCATCGAAATTCTCAAGAACCGCCTGGAGGCGATGGACGAGCAGGTCGAGCTGTTCGTGCCGGGCAAGGCCGGCTACCACGACAACGATCCCCACATCCACCGCTTTTTTTCGGTAACCGCGCCGTTTCACCGGGAGTCGCGCTTCTCGCTGCCCTATCCCTGGAGCAACGTCAACCATCTCAAGCGCAACCGGCCCGATGTGGTCCACATCCAGACGCCTTTCAACCTGGGCCTGCTCGGGGAGTGGTGCGCCCGTCGACTCAAGATCCCCTTCGTGTTCACCCACCACACGCTGTGGGAGGAGTACGTACACTACATTCCCCTGCTCAGCAAGAGGATGTTGCGCAAGACCGCCATCGACGTGACGCGCAGCCTGTGCAACCGCTCGCACGGCATCATCGCGCCCAGTGAGGAAGTCCGCGAGCGCCTTATCGAGCAAGGCGTGACCCGGGAAATTGAGGTCATTCCGACAGGCATCGACGTGGAGCTGTTCCTGGAGGGGGATCGCGAGGTGGCGCGGGCCGCCGTGGGAGTGCCGGAGGGCGCTCCGGTGGCCGTCTACGTCGGGAGGATGGGCAAGGAAAAGTCGCTGGCCTTCCTCCTCGACGCATTCGCCGTAATCGCGCAGCGGCTTCCCGAAGCGCACTTGATCATGGTGGGCGGCGGGCCGGAGCGCACCCCCCTGGAGGAGCAGGCGAAGGCGCTGGGCCTCGCCGACCGAATCCACTTCGCGGGCTACCTGAAGCGCAGCGAACTGGTGCATTACTTGAAGCTGGCGCGGGTCTTCCTGTTTGCGTCGGTAACGGAGACGCAGGGGTTGGTCTCGCTGGAGGCCCAGGCGGCGGGTTGTCCGGTGGTGGCGGTGCGCGCGTCCGGCTCCTCGGAGGCGGTCGCGGATGGCGTCACTGGCTACCTGGTGCCCCAGGAAAAGGAACCATTTGCCGAGGCCGCGCTGCGGGTCCTCACGGACGCGGAGTTGCGCGCGCGCTTCTCGGAGGCTGGCGTGGCGCGGGGTTGGAGCTTCTCCAGCAAGGCCATGGGGGATCGCACGCTGGCCGTGTACCGGCGGGCCGTGGAGAGCTATCCGGGGGCGCTCGCCCCGGCTTGATTTTCATCGATTTTTAGCGCCCCTCGGGAAACCGCCCGGAGAGGCGTTTGGATCCCTGTAGTGATGCGCCTTTTGCCGCCCCCTGAAAGGGCCGGAAAAGCGCCCTTTTTAGCAGGGAAAAACGCCACCTCGTCGAACCTCTTATTCACCTGAAAATTGCGTGTGGCCGGCGATCGCCGCGAACGCTCCATGTAGTGGTCGTGACGCCCACAACCACGCGCGTTCCTCTCGGCGCCCAGGGTTCGCCGCAGCGGGTCGGCGACAGGCCGCAGGGTCCACGTTTCGTCTTGCCAGAAAGGAGCGGCGGGCATGCTGAAGGATTTTGGCGCCGAAAAGACCGGCTATCGGGGTTGTTTGGTTGGCTTTGTGGTGGGTGGCTTGATCGGGGCCGTGGTGGCCTTCTGGTTTGCGGCGAAGTATACCCAGGTCAACGTGCCGGACATGCCAGTCGCCGTGATGTCGTTTGCTTTCGGTGCGGTCGGTTTTGTGGTGGGCGGCATCCTGGGGCTCATCATTTCGTTTGTGGTGGATCTCGTGACCCGCAAGCGTGAGAAGGAAGAGGATTCCTTTTAGTGGTCCGTTCGGGTCTGGGCATGATGGTTTTGAAAGGCGTTTTGAATGGCGAGCATGGTGACTGGGGACGATAATCCAATGGTGGCGATGGAAGGCGAGGAGCCGCTCGAGTCGTCGGGTGATGTCGTTGCTTCAGGTGAAGGCGTTGGCGAGGATGAAGGCCGCGAGCCGCGCACGCCTCTGTCGTATTCTGGTGGGGACATCCAGGTGCTGGAGGGATTGGAGCCGGTCCGCTTGCGGCCCGCGATGTACATCGGCGACACCTCCAAGAAGGGCTACCACCACCTGGTGTTCGAGGTGGTGGACAACGCCATCGATGAAGTGCTGGCCGGCGCGTGCGATATCATTACCGTGGTGATCCACGCCGACAACAGCATCACTATCACCGACAACGGGCGCGGCATCCCGGTGGATATCGTGCCGGGCACCGGGCGGCCCGCGGTCGAAGTCGTGATGACCAAGTTGCACGCGGGCGGCAAGTTTGGCGGCGAGGGTTACAAGGTTACCGGCGGCCTGCACGGCGTCGGCGTGTCCTGCGTGAACGCGCTCTCCGACTGGCTGGAGGTCGAGGTCAAGCGCGGCGGCAAGAAGTACCGCCAGCGCTACGAGCGGGGCGACCCGGTCATGGACGTGGAGGTTGTTGGCGAGTCCGAGGAGACCGGGACCACCGTCAGTTTTCACCCGGATCCGGAAGTGTTCCGGCTCACCGAGGAATTCATCCCGGAGTTCCACTACGAGATTCTGAGTGGGCGGCTGCGAGAGTTGGCGTTCCTCAACAAGGGCGTTCGCATCCACATCTCCGACGAGCGGTCGAGCAAGCACCACGAGTTCTACTTCCAGGGCGGCATCTCCGAGTTCGTCAGGGAGCTCAACATGGCGCGCGAGGTAGTGCATCCAGAGCCGATCGCCATCCGCCATGAGGCGCCCGTTCCCCATCCGCGCGGGGGGCGTCCGGGGACCGTCACGATTGAAGTGGCGCTGCAGTACAACGACTCCTATCAAGAAAACATCTACACCTTCACCAACAACATCAACACGGTGGAGGGCGGTCAGCACCTTATCGGCTTCCGCGCGGCGCTCACCAAGGCCATCAACCACTACGCGCGGGGCCACAAGTTGGTCAAGGAAACCGATCCGGCGTTCTCCGGCGAGGACGTTCGCGAGGGTTTGACCGCGGTGATCAGCGTGCAGCACCCGTGGCCTCAGTTCGAAGGCCAGACCAAGACCAAGCTGGGAAACGCGGAAGTGCGCACCATCACCGAGAACGTCGTGGAGGAGCACCTCTCGATCTTCCTGGAGGAGCACCCGGGTGAGGGCAGCGCCATCGTCAACAAGGCGGCGCTGGCTTTCAAGGCGCGCGAGCAGGCCCGCAAGGCGCGCGAGTTGGTGCGGCGCAAGGGCGCGCTGGAGGGGATGTCGCTGCCCGGTAAACTGGCCGACTGCTCCGAGCGCGACCCGGAGAAGTGTGAATTGTACATCGTGGAGGGCGACTCCGCGGGCGGCTCCGCCAAGCAGGGGCGGGATCGGCATTTCCAGGCCATCCTCCCGCTGCGCGGCAAGATCCTCAACGTGGAGAAGACGCGCGAGGATCGGGCCCTGGCCAACGAGGAGATCCGTACCCTGGTGACCGCCATCGGCAGCGGCTACGGCGAGGACTTCGACATCAGCAAACTGCGCTACAAGCGCATCATCGTGATGACCGACGCCGACGTTGACGGCAGCCACATCCGCACGCTGCTGCTGACCTTCATGTACCGCTGGATGAAGGACCTGGTGCTGGGCGGGCACGTCTTCATCGCGCAACCGCCGCTCTACCAGATCAAGAAGCGCAACCAGGAGCACTACGCCTATTCCGACGAGGAAAAGAACAAGATTCTCGCCGAGATCAGCACCGACAAGGTC
>VGFD01000363.1 GCA_016868975.1 Armatimonadota bacterium
CGCCATCCTCTCGGTGAACGCGGCCGCGCTCGCCGCCTGGGACACCGTTCCGGAGGCCCAGAAGTCCCGCTGGCGCGATGCGGTGGCCGTCTTGCGGGCGCAGTACCGGCCCGGGGACGGCGTGGTGGTGATGAACTCGTTCCAGTCCTACGTGGTGGATCGCTACCTGCGCCAGGCCTTCGGCGCCCGCGCGCCGCTGCCCGTCTACCTGTCCAGCGGAGAGATTCCCGAGACGCCGCTGCCCCGCCGCTTGCAGGAGGCCGCCCGGGGCGGACGGATGTGGCTGCTGCTTTCCGGCGCCACCCAGGTGGACCCTCACATGACCCTGGTCGCGCGGCTCCACAAGCGGGGAATCTGGCTGGCCGAGAGGGCGCTTCCGGTGAACGGCCAGCCGGACGCCGGAGTGGTCTTGCTGCTCTGGCAAGAGTCCCGCCAGGGACGGTAAACCACCGCCGACGCTAATTTGTAAAGAAACGGCAATATCCGCAACAAATCGTTAACAGCCCTGTCGTTGCGCCCCTCCAAAAGTTAACGCATACTAGCATCGATGCACGGTTTCTGAGGAGGTGAAGGCGATGCTCGTCGATCTGAGCGCGCGACGGCTTGAGCAGGAAGTCGACGCGATTATTTGCGCGGCCCTGAAAGTCGGCCTCGACGAGCAGGTGGTCGTCAACATGGCGGGCCACTTCAATCGGACCTTCACGGTTGATCGAATCCTCACGGACGATTTTGGCTATCCATCGGAAGTGTGGTTGTCCGCGCCGGCCGGGCGCTCGTTCATGGACATCCTCTTCGGGCGCGTCAAGCGCACCCTGCTGCGGGTTTCTCGCCTGGGTGGAGACGTGCGCCGCTCGGTTTCGGTGGTTTCGGTCAACAAGGACAACACCCTCAAGCACTTGAGTTTCCGCGAGGACGTCGGCGCGCCGCGCATTTCCCGCTCGGTCGCGACCTTCAGGTATCCCAACAGCGACGGCGCCGACTGGATGCTGAACTACGCCAGGGCGTCCTGAGCCGGCATTATTGCGGCGTCCGACACGGGCGCGATCTCCTCACCGTACCTGATTGATCGGTTCCCGGCCCCTCTCTGCTCTTTTGATATACTGGGAAGACGAGGAAGAGATGGGAGAGACCGTGGCGCGCCGGGGCTTGAGCCTGCTTGAGGTAGTGGTGGCGGTATCGCTGCTGTCCGCCACCCTGTTCACGATCGGGATCATCATTCCGCGCTGCGTGCTGTACATGCGAAACCACGGCTACCAGGCGCAGGCGGTGCAGCTCAGCGACCGGTTGCTGGAGGAGATTCGCTTGATGGATCCGTCCGACGTGCGGACCGGCACCTTTACCGATCCCCCGCCCGACGACCCACCGGCCTCGTCGGGGCGGCGCTTTCCGCCCGAGCCGTTCCCCCGGGCCAGCATGGAATCGTATGTCTGGGGGGTTCCAATTCGCATGGACTACCAGTTCACGGTGACCGTGGAGCCGCACGCCATCGAGCCCAGCGTGTCCCCCCCGGGCGGCCAGGTGCGCAAGGTGTCGGTGACCGCGGTGTGGCGCGAGAAGGAGGATGCGAGCCTGCCGCCCCGGACGTTCACGGTGTCGACCTATGTGCCGTAAACCTTCCGGATTGACCCTGATCGAGATCATCGTGGCCATGGCCGTGTTGAGCGTGCTGATGGTGGCCGCGCTGCAGGTGTTCCTGCCTTCGCTGACCCGCTTCCAGGTGGCCGACACCACCTACGACGCGCAGCGCAACGCGCTCACCGCCGTCGATCAGATGGCCCGGGACCTGACCGAGTCGCGGCTCGCGTGGATCGGCAGCCGCTCGGCTCCCTCCTTCTACTTGATGTTTCCCAGCCCGCGCGATACAAATGGAGTGTACCAGCGCAACCCGGACGGAACGCCGGCCTGGCAGTCGTGGATCGTGTACTGGACGGCGCCCGATCCGCAGCTCGAGAATACCTTCGTCCTGCGGCGTCGGGTGGTTTCCAGCAGCTTTCCACCCGGCACCTTGCCGCCCGGGCCGCCGCTGCCCGAATGGACGGACGACCGCGGCGCCCAGATGGTGGCCAGCGGTCTGGCGGACATCGCCTTCAACGGCAACATGGGCCGCAACGGGCGGGCGCGGGTCCAGGTAAGATCGGTCGCGCGACGGAACTACCAGGGGAAGGTCACTACCTTCGAGGGAGGGCGCACCGTTGAGATACCCTATTAGATGCCGCATCAGGGGTCTTGCCCTTCCGCTCGTGCTGAGCGTCGTCACCATCCTCTTTCTGGTGGCCGGAACCATCTCGTTGCTGGCGGTCAACAACGGGCGCATGGTGGAGCGGGTGACCGACCGCACGGTGGGCCGCCAGTACCTGCGCGCCGCCACCAGCATGGTGGCGGCCTACCTGGACCACAGCGCCAACTGGTCGACGAATGCCCTCGAGGGGGTCAGCGGTGAGGTGGACCCGGCGCAGGGATGGCGCTACCGCTTGAGCGAGGTGTCCTCGACCCCCTCCCAGATCACGCTCACGGTCACCGCCGAGAGGGCAGACCGCGACACCGGCCGGGTGCGCGCGCGGATCACTTTCCGCCGAACCGGGACGCCGTTTAAATATCCCACCCAGGTGGCCAGCGGCGCCGAGTTGCTCAACAACAGCGAGATCACCAGCGAAGCGGACGACGCGCCGGTCTCGGTGCGCACCAACACGGTGAATTCGAAGGCCATCACGGTCAAGAACTCCACGCTGACGGGCGACGTCATCGTGGGCAACACGAGCAAGCCGGGGGACGTTGTCGACCAGATCGCCTCCAACCTCGGGCGCATCCTCTCCAGCGACGCGAAGGCGAACTTCACTCCGCCGGCTGCCCCGCCAATGGATCCGGGCGACGCCGCGGACAACCTGGAACTGGGCGGCCGCCAGGTGACCACGAGCGTGACGACCACGGTACGCTCGACGACGACCATGGGACAGACCGTGAACCCGAACGGCTCGCCTGGAGGAGGCGCCCCGCAGCCCGTGTCCGTGCCGAGCACGCAGAGCCAACCCGCGACAGCCAGTAAGCCGGATTTCAGGGCCCTGCTGATGGCCGCCTTGGGCGCCACCAAGACCCTCCTCCAAACCAGCGTCGGCGTGGCAAAGACCACCAGTGACAGCTACGGTGGAGACCCGCCCTCCGGCGCCGTGGGCAAGGCCCTGGTGAAAGACCCGGTCGTTCGCTCGCAGGCTGGTGATGCCGCTGACAAGTGGATCGCCTTGTTCAAAGCGTACTCCGGCCGAGGCGGATCGAGGGGCACTACCGCACAGACCCAGGGACAGAATAATGGTGGCGCGCAGGCCGACACCTCGGTGTCCTCGCGGCTCACGGTCTCACCGACCGAGGTGGTGGAAGAGAAGACTGTCACGGAAGAACGCACGGAGACGGTATTCGAGCCGTCGGACCGGACACTGGCGCCGGGCAACCACGGAAACCTTACGGTGAGCGACGGCTCGGTCATCCGGCTGGGACCGGGGGTTTACGCGTTCGACAACATCAAGATGACCAACGGATCCACGCTGATGCGCGACCCCGGCGCTGACGGCCGCACCCTCGTCTTCATGCGCGGCGATCTCACCGTGGACGGCGCCTACCTGAGCAACGGCGGAAAGGCATCCGACTTCGTCTTCACGGGCGCCGGCAACAACCAGGTCCTGCTCAAGGGCGCCGTGGATCTCAACGGCGCGCTCTACATGCCGCTGGGCACGGTCAACCTGACCGGCGCCACGCTGAACGGCGCGGTGGTGGCCGACACCTTGCGAACTGACAACGCGCGCGTGAGATACGACGCCTCGCTCAAGCCGATGTCGCTGGATGGGATGGGCGCCGCGGCCGTCGTATCCTGGGAAATGCAGTAAGCCGCCGGCGGAGAGTCTCACCCGGTGGCCTCCTCCTCCGTCATCGCCAGCATGCGCGCCACGGTGCCCGCGCTGTCCGGCCGCTTCCCCGGATCAGCCTGCAACAGCAGGGCGACCAGGTTGTCCATGCGATGCGACACGCGCGGCTGGATCGAGGACACCCGCGGGGGACGCTCGCGAATCTTGCGCACCAGCATGCGGTAGGGGTCGGCCTCCTCGAACGGCAGGCGCCCGGCCAGCATCTCGAAGAGCACCACGCCCAGCGCGTACACGTCCGACTGCACGGTGGCCTCGTGGCTGTCCACCTGCTCCGGCGCCATGTATGCGGGCGTGCCCAGGGTCGTGTCGGTGCCGGTCATGGTTTCCAGCGTGGCGGCCTTCGCGATGCCGAAATCCATCAGGCGGAGGGAGCCGTCCGGCCGCAGCATCACGTTGCTCGGCTTGACGTCGCGGTGCACGATGCCCTGCGAGTGCGCATATGAGAGGATGTCGGCCAGCCCGCGCGCGATCTCCCGCGCCCGATCCTCGGAGAGCGCGCCCTGGCGGTTGAGCGCCGCGCGCAGCGTCTCACCCTCCACGAACTCCTGGGCGATATAGGGATGGGTGTCGGCGTCCCCCTTGTGGACGTCGAAAATACGTACCACGCCGGGATGGCGCAGCGTGCGGCCGATCTCCATTTCCCTGAAAAAGCGGGCGGACAGCTCGGGGTCGTCGAGGATGCGCGGGTCGGGGACCTTCAGCGCGTACACGTCGCCGTAGGCGTCCTCGACTTTGAACACGACCGCCATGCCGCCGCTGCCCAGCCGGGAGAGGACCTTGTACGGGCCGATCTTGCGGGGAAGCTGGCCGGGCTTGAGGGATGCGTACGACTCGGCGTCCGCGAGCTGGCCCTCGAGGGTGCTCGCGGTGGACTTCAAGCGCGTGACGCGGGTCAGCAGGAAGAACAGCACGCCCAGCACCAGGGGGGCGACCGAGATGATGACGCGGGGCCAGAGGAGCTCGCGGCGCAGCAGCACAGTGACGTCCGCGCGCGCACCCACGCCCTGCTTTTCGCCGCGGTACACGTGGAAGAAGTCCGCGGGCGCCTCCACGCGGACGTCGTAGGTGCCGTTCACGTCCACTGGAACCACCAGCGGCGCGCTTCCCGCATTCCCCGCGTAGCTGAAGTCGGTCGTCCCGGTGGGCGCCACGTAGACCGCGCTGTTCGGCCGGGTCGCCGTTACCTTGATCCCGGCGGGGACCGCCATGACTGGCGCGGCCGGGCTAACGAGCAAGATCAGAAGCACAACCACCAGTCGTCGCATCGCCCAGGCAATTCTTGCCCCCTGGAGTTAACATCCTGTCTGTTGCGTCGCCTCCTGCCCGCGTGCTAGAATCGGGTGACCATGGATAAGATCACTTTCAGAAGCATCGCGACGCCGTACACGCTGTCGAATCCATCCAGGAGCGCCGTAGCCGACGTCCCCACCGATGGCTACGCGGGATCGGTCCCAGCCATCGACACCGTGCACCAGGTCCACGCCGCGTCACCCGAGCCCGCAAAGCCGGCCATGCGCGGCCGCGCCATCATGTTCGCCGCGCTCGCCACTGTCGGAATCCTGGGCGGCATCGCGGCCCGCATCGCGAGCGCCGAGGCGCCCCAGGCGAGCGTCTCCCAGACCGTTGACTTGGAGCTTTCCAACCCGACACGCCCGATGCCGGACAACGCGGAGGTCGACACCGCCGCCTGGGACGCGACCGCGGCAAAGGCCTTCGCGGCGTACGACCAGGGCGACGCCAGCGGACTGGCTGCCCAGGCGAGCGAGGGCGGCGTGTGGGTGCGCGGCCTGCCCGGCAGCAACGGCACGACCTACATGACGAAGGCCGAATTTACCCGCGACCTCCAACACCGCGGGCCGTTCCAGCGGCACGTGTTCGGCGAGCACGGCAACGCGCGCTTCGTGATCACGCCCGATGCCCAGGCCCGCATCCAGACGATCCTGCTTGATTGACCAGGTCTACGAAGTCC
>VGFD01000364.1 GCA_016868975.1 Armatimonadota bacterium
CGCTGCTGTTGTCGAGACGCAGCGAGGAGCTGGAAACCCCGGTTGCTCCGGTGGTCACCATGTGGAAGCTGTAGGCCGGCGCGTTGGGGTTGGCCGTGCTCGCGCACATCACCATGTCCCCCGCATCGATGGTCATGGCACCGTCGGTGACGAACGCCGTGGCGGTCGGCGACAGCGTGGAGAGCTGGCTGGGAGAAGGCAGCGTCGGCGCCTGAGGCGCCACGAACAGCCGCACCTCGCAGAGGTTGTTGCCGGTTCCCGAGGAATGGCTCTCGAAGCGGATGCGGGTCCAGGTGTTCGGCGACAGCGTGGTGTGCCGGAGGTTACCGTGGAGGGCGTCCCGCCGGTGAATGCGAGCTCGAGCTGGGCGTTGGCCGCGACCGTCCACCAGGCCTACCGGGCAGGGGACGGGCCTGGGCCTTTCGCTCAGCTACGACATCGTGGTCGGTCAACACGAGGGGGAGATGCTGGTGGAATCGGAAGAAGGTCACTACACCGAAGTGCGGATGCTGCTGAATACGTAGTGCCCCTGCGAGGCGCGGCACATCGAGGATAGACTGCCCTGAAAACCGAAGGCGGCGCGCGTTTCATCGCCGTGCAGCCCATCGTGGCCGGGAGTCGCCTGTGCGTGGCCGCGGCCACCAGCGATAGATTGTTGACCTGGAGCGACAGCACGGATATTCCCATGGCCCCCGCGCTACGCGTCGACCTGGGAGCGCCGGTCCAATCAATGGGATTGATCAACGAGGCTACTCTTCGCGTGGTGTGCGCGGACGGGCGGGTCGTGCTGCTCAATCCGCCGCTGGTGGCGGGCGAGACGCTGCGCGGAATCGCGGCCGTGACCGATGCGCCCCCGGCCCCGCCAGGAATCATCCTCGAAGAGAACACCGTGCGCATCGGCGGCGTCGCGATCCCGCGTAGAACAGATTGAAGCGCCTACCGCAGCGGCAGCGCGTGCCCCCGCAAGTCCTCCTCGGTGAGGGTCGCCGGCAGGACGCGCATGGTGACCACCCTGATGAAGGGTGGCCATTGAACGATGTAAAACGGGCTCAAGAAAAGTAAAAGGCCGGGCTGTCTTGACGCGGATGTGCGGCTGAAGTTCGCCGTGGAGCGGTCACCGCACCGGCTTTAGAAGCGCATCAAGGCGGGGTGAACGGTACCTCGAAGCCGGGCTTGAGGAACACCACGCGATTCGTCCAGTTCTCGGAGTGATATTGGTCCCAGGTTTGAAGCAGTGCCCGGACCAGTCCGCCAAAGTCGGAACCGGAAATTGTCTCGCCGTCCACGAAGATTACGCCACCGTGCGACATTTCTTGTTCCCCCCACGATTTGAGCAGCGGTATAATGGTCCGCTTGTCAAGGGTGATGAGCGTGCTGGAGTCGTCAAAGGCAGCCTGGAGTATCGCCTCATCGCTTGCCCCAAGAAAGAATCCCGACCGCCATTCACGCATCGTTTGAACGCGGACTGTTGCCCGATGGTGCTTGAGTTGGACCGCGACACGCGGCGAAACGTTCTCATCGAGCAGGAGGCTGAGCACGCCGCGCCTTAATTATTAATTTCTCCGCGGTCGGCAATTGGCGAGAAACCTCCTGAAAATCGTAACGCCGGTTGTCTTCAATCGCATGATGGATCTCGTCCGGAAAAGCCGCGGCGTAAGCCAGCGCGGACTTGACTCGATCCACGTTCCACTCCAGATGTTTTGCGACGTCGCCGGGAACACCGTCAAAGTCGCGAGCAAGCATTGCGACCTGCCACACCGCTACCCTGCTTCCCCGAACGTAGGCCTGGCGCCCCACAATCGAGTCACGGAATTCAATGTTCGCAAACTCAAGCTGCCGGGTGGCCTCGTCGATCAGAATGGCGGCAGTCTCGCTGGGGGTCCGCCCCATGCGCCGCGCCGCCCGTTGGAGACGCTCCATCGGGCCCTCCTTGAGTCTCAGGCTGACCACTTTGGACATGGACGAGCACCACTCTCTGATGTAGACGTAACTATTGTAATCCAGTAGCGCGCCCTGTCAAGTGTAACCGCAGGGGGCACCCGGTTGCAGAGGGGGCCGTCGTGTTCGAGCAGTCCCTTGTCCAGAGCGGCATGATCGAGTCTCGATCGGTCATCGACGGTCAGCAGCGACTGACCACCCTCCAGGTGCTGCTGGCCGCCGCGCGCGCCGTGTCCGTCGAACACCGGCTCGAGAATGCGCGCCAGATGATCGAGAAGCTCCTGTTCAACCTGAGATGGTGTCTGAAACTACGCGGAAGCCAGTTCAGGCACTCTCTGAGCTTTCCACGCGACGACGCGGGATGCGTACCCCGCCAACCACGATGCAGTCTTCTTCAACGACGATCCGCGGCGGCTGCCCCGGCCGCGTGGCTGCCAGGCGCGCCACTTCTCCGCTCCGCTGGTGCGAATGAGTGCCGGCGATCAGGGCATCCGCGTCCCAGTAGATGCGAGGGGGACTACTTGCCATACACCTCTTGGGTGTAGCTGGCGCCCTCCTCGTCGAGTCCGCTTAAGAGGTCTTCCAGGGTGAGGCCGGCTTCGTCAGCCTTCCGGCGGAAGGAGAGCATAGCGTCCAAAGCAGGGGAGACTTTCTCTTCTGGGATGACGAAGACGCCGTCCCCCATAGGCTGGATCACGAAGGTCGCTTCTTGCGCCTGGTCCGTGACTTTCCGAACCACACTCTTGGGGATCGTGAGACGTCCCCCGTGTGTCCTAACGCGGTTCGGTGTGGGAGGTGTCTTCGACTTCTTCATAGCCCTTACATGCTACCACAGGGACGCCAGGGGAGCAACGAGACTGCTTCCCGCGTGCGGTCGGTCTTGTCCGGGCAGCGTCTGGTCGACGATCTACCTGCCCTTCGCGAAGCGGCAGCTCGCCACGAGAGGGCACGCGGGGCACCGTGGCCTGCTGCGACAGACGAGCGCCGCCAGGTCGAAGACTGCCAGATTGAACTCGCTCGCCTGCGTCGGCAAGCACCGAGTCATTACCTGATCTACCAAGCCACCAAGATCCGGTACGGATCCGTTGTTTGTCGCCACGGGAAGGCGCGCCCCTGCCTCTTCAACGACCTTTCGCCCGGGTCAAGACCGTACCGCGCGGTCTGGGCCTTGCACCGAGCCGCGGCGCCGGCCACAATCCGCTAGAGGGCGTGCTTCCCCGGGTTGATCGGCACGCGCACGCCGCCGATGATGACCGCGTCCGCCGTGCGCTCGATGCGCGGCGCCTCGGCGCGGCCCGCCGAGGGGTCGAGGGCCTTGCGCAGCGCCTCTCCGGGCTCCGGCTGGAGGTGCCATCGCTCCCCCATCCACTGCAGGGCCACCACGCCCTCCGGGAGGACCTCCTCGATGCTCCACGACTGCGGATGGGGGAGTCCGGTCCGCACGGTGGACACCCGGCCGCTGGCAGGGTCCACGGTGGTCATCGTTCCCTCCCGTCCGAGCATGTACAACTTGCCCTCCGGGCCCCCGGAAAAGTCCACCAGACCGTCGTCCGGACGCCAGCTGCCGCCCTCCCGGCCGTCCTCCCTGATCTGCCGCACGAACCCGTCGCGCGATCGATAGAACACGCTGCCGCCGAGACCCGGCTGAAAGGCACAGCGCACGCCGCCCACCGGCGCCGCGTCGACGACGGTCTTCGTCCAGAGCAGTCGCCCGTCCGAGGAGATGGCGACGACGCCCATGTTGCGGCGGTCGGTCACGACGACGGTGCCATCCGGCCCGTAGACCGGGGTCTGCAGCGGCGCCCCGTACAGGTCGGACCCCATAACCGTCCAGAACCGGCCGGTCGTGAGGTTGACGCCGTGAACCCTGGAGTGCACGCCCCCGTAGACCATCTGGTCGCCGCGGGTCGCCGGGAAGGTGGACACCGGCGGCCAGTCGACGGAACGCGCGTGGCCCTGCGCGTCGAAGGCGTGGAGCGTCCCGGCCATCCCCAGGCTGAAGCCGTTGGAAGCCAGCACGACGCCGCCGTCGGGGTCGACCACGTGAAAGAAGTCGTCGGGACGAAACCTCAGGGGCACCTTCCAGCGAACCTGGAGGTCCGCATCGAGGGCGACCAGTCCCTCGCTGGACAACACCGATAGGGCGCCGCGTGGGGAGAGCCGCAGCGAGCGGATTGCCTACCCGTATCCTCCCTCGTAGCGCGCGACCTCGGTGCCCCAGGCGTCGAGGTCCAGGACCCGGGGAGGGCGCCCGGCGGCGCTGGTGGCCAAGAACGTATGGCCCCCAGGCGCGGTCGCGAAATCAGTGACGTGGTCGGCGGTCTGCCAGGTCCAGCGCACCTTTCCCCGAGCGTCCAGCGACTGCAGCACGGTGCCCCGGGCCGGCGGTGCGAAGGCACTCGCCTGCGCCACCAGGCCGCCATCCGCGGTGGGTCGACACTTTTCCAGCAAGCTGCCGGGCCCGGCGTCGACGTGCAGCACGGCATATGCTCGCGGGTCGGCGGGCGGCGGGGCGGGGATGCCGGGTGCCGGGGCAGTGGGCGCTCCAGAGGCGGGTGAGGGCGGCGTTCCGACAAAACGGAAGGGTGTGGTGGCGATGACTGGGACCACGGAAAATAGGCTCCCTGTGCCTGACTGGCCTCGGCCGCCGCCCGGGAGCGCGCCGCCAAGACTGCCTGCATGCTAGACAAGGCCGTGGCCGGCCGCAACGACCGGGCGACGAACGGTTGCAGCGAAGGGGCGAGGTGTGGGCCGGCGGGTCACCGTTCCAGGGCGCTGGTTCCCCGCCCGGCCAGGGCCAGGGCGGCGGCCAGCAGGAGGCTGAGGAGGGCGGCGCCGTGGAGGAAGAGATCCAGGGTGCCGCCGGCCACGAACCCGGCCAGGGCGGGGGCCAGGGCGGCCACGGCGGCGCGATCGATGAGCGACTCCAGGGACATGACGGTCGCCCGGTAGCGGCTGTCGGGAATCAGATCGTTGAGCAGCTGCCGCTGGATGGGGTACGACAGGCCCACCGCCAGGGCAAAGACGCACAACCACGCGATGGTGCCGGAGGCGCCGCTCCAGGCCATGCCGGAGGTGCTCACCGCCATCGCCACGGTGAGCAGCAGGACCGCCTGGAAGTCGTTGCAGATCCGCCGCAGCAGGTTGGGACAGGCCGACCCGGCGGCCTCGAAGAGGGTGGTGACGGCCATGATCACGCCGGCCGCGCCCAGGCCGAGGCCCTTCTCATTGAGGATGGGCTGATACAGGTTCACCTGGCACAGCCGCGCCAGGACGAAGAGGGCAAGGCCGGAAATGACCGCCAACAGCAGCGCGCGAGAGCGGCGAAGCAGGCCGAAGGCGGCGCGGAAGTCCAGGCCCGGACGGCGGGCATGCTGCTCGATGTCGAGTGCGGGCAGGCGGCTCGCGTACCAGACTGAGCAGCCCGCGCTAAGCACGGTGAGCCAGTACGGGAGGGTAAAGTGCCACTCCATCAGGTAGCCGATGGCGGCCCAGCCGACCACCTTGCCGGACAGCCCGAGCGCCCGGGAACGGCCCTCCGCGAGCTTGAAGCCTTCCGGCTCGCCGTGGAAGCGCAGGTACTCGTACAGATAGGCGCTGGCGGCGCCGGAGATGAGCGAGCGGGAGAGGGCGATCAGCACCCAGTGGACGGCAAAGCCGGCGAAGTTGGCCGCGAAGATGGGCAGCAGGTTGGCCACCACCAGGATGCGCGCGCCCCACCGAATGCAGCGGCGGTACCCCAGGGCGTCGGCCAGGGCGCCGGTGGGGATCTCCAGCAGGCAGAAAACCAGATAATACAGGCTCTGGATGGCGAAGATCTGGGCGTCGGAGAGGCCCGTGCGGCGCTGGTACTCGTAGAAGATCGGCGCCCAGAGCAGCAGCGAGAAGAAGAACTGGAAGCCGAAGTAGGCG
>VGFD01000365.1 GCA_016868975.1 Armatimonadota bacterium
TGAAGAAATACGCCGGGACCAACAACAAGAGCGGCGATGATCGCTGGCTGTTTCTGACCGGCGAGCAGAAAGAAATCTCGAACGTGCTCCTCGGCCTCCACCTGGTCAGCACCCGCGACGTGGTGAATCCGGATCCCAGCATGCACAACCAGCGTTTCATCCTGGTGGACGCCGGCGGCACGGTGCGCGGTTATTATCACTACGACGACGAGCAGGCGCGCGAGCGACTGGTGCGGGACGCGAAGCGGCTGGAAGCAGAAAAATGAGCGTCGCGGACTTCCCGGCGGTCAACGCCAGCCTGAACGGGCTGAGCGCGCTGCTGCTGGTGACCGGGTTTGTGTTTATTCGGCAGGGCAAGGTATCCGCCCACCGCGCGTGCATGGTCGCCGCGCTGGTGTCGTCGATGTTGTTTCTGGGCTGTTACCTGTACTACCACGCGCACGCCGGCTCCAAGCCATTTCAGGGCCAGGGAACGCTGCGACTGGTGTATTTTACCGTCCTCCTGACCCATACTTTGCTGGCGGTCGCGGTGCCGGTGCTGGCGATCGTGACGCTCAACCGCGGGCTGGCGGGCTCGTATGAGCGGCACCGCGCCATCGCTCGCTGGACGCTGCCAATCTGGTTGTATGTGTCAGTGACGGGCGTGGTCATCTACTGGATGTTGTATCGGATGCCGCTGTAATGCTCGGCCGTCTGCGTCCTTATTTGATCCCGATACTGGAGCGCGTCGCGGCGCCCATCGCGCGGAGCGGGATTTCGCCAAACAAAGTGTCTTTCGCGGCAATTCCGCTGGCGGTCGTGGCCGCTTATGCGCTGGCAACCGAGCAGTGGATTTCGGGATTTGTGTTCGCGCTGGCCGCGGCGCTGGTCGATCTGCTGGACGGGGCGGTCGCCCGCCTCCAGGGCCGCAAGACGCTCTTCGGAAATTATTTCGAGACGATGATGGATCGCTGGGTGGAGGCGATCCTGTACGTCGGCCTCTCGTTCTCGTTTCCGCGCACGGCCGCGTTCGCGCTGGCCACGGCGATGCTGGTCAGCTATGCAAAGGCCCGCGTCTCGCTGGTCATCATGACGGACAACCACGACTGGCCCGCGCTGGGCGAACGTGCCGAGCGAATGACCTTGCTTCTGACCGGGATATTTTTCCAGGCGGCCGGGTTCCTTGTCTTACAGTGGACGCTCGCCGCCATCGGCGGCATGTGCGCGCTGGGCACGATCCAGCGCATGTTCTATGCGCACGACCTCATCGAGCGCGCGGAGTCAGAGGACCGAGTGTTGCCCTATTTGCGAGAACCTGCGCCCGTTGACAAGACTGGCGCGCCATAATCTCCTTCCTCCTCCTGCCGCGCTGCCGATCGATTTGAACTTCATTGAGGCGAAAGAAGACCTGGAGGGGAGAGTCCAGGTGTTCTCCAGGCCTTAAACCGTCGGCGTTGCCATCCGCGTGTTGTAGGCCGTCATCGCCGCCAGATACGACGGGTGATCTTTGCTCGCCTCAGTGAGCTCGCGTTCCACGATGTCGCGGACCGGGCCGTGGTCCACGCCCACGCTGCGTAAATCCTTCAGCAAATATCCCAGGCCGCCCGACAGGATGTAATCCGTGGTCCCCACCTTGACCTCGGCGTCGTCTGCGACGAACGTTCCGTCCGCGCGTTTCAGGCGGCCGTCTTCATGGGACAGCCCGCTCACCGCCATCGTCGTCGCGTCATTGCGGCGGGCGCTCTCGGCCAGTATGCGGGCCACCTCGGTCGCGGGCAGCGTCAGCGCCTGCAGCCGATTGTCGAAGGGCATGATGTTCAGCGTGTCCTTGCGGGTGATCACTCCGGCCGGCATTGAAGCGCGCGTGAATTTCTGGGTGATGAACGCGATGTCCGCCTGCGATGCCTTCATCATCGCCCCGGTGACCAGCGCCTCCAGCTCGTCGCGCTGCAGGTCGTCGTGGGTGAGCCCCTTATCGAGGAAGGCGACCGGCTGTTGGAGGAAAGCCTTCATGCGGTCCTCGTAGACCTGCACGATGGCATCCACCGCCGCGTCGCGCTCGGTGGCATCCGGGTCCACTTTCAAAAGGTTGTACCTCACCGAAGATACCCGGCCGGTCGCCTGGTCCACACTTAGGTCAAGCCGTCCCACGCCATTGCGGAACGAGCCCGGGTGGCCAATCATCGTGCCGTTCACCACTTCGCCCTGGAGAGTCTCATTGTGCGTGTGGCCGCCGATGATGAAGTCCAGGCCCGGTACCGCCTGGGCAAGCTGGCGGTCGACGGCGAGGCCCAGGTGCGAGAGGACCCCGATGACGCCCACCCCCTGCGCGCGCAGCGCCTCGGCCTCGCGGCGCACCGCCTCCTGCGGATCGGTGAAGCGCAGGCCGGGCAGGCCTTCGCCAAAGATCAATTTCGGGGTGTCCGGCGTGGTCACTCCGATCAGGCCGACCTTCACGCCGTTCGCTTCGACGATGCGGGACGGCTGGGTCCCCTTCATCTGGCCGCCGTCCGCCTCTTCAATGTTGGCCGCCAGCACCGGGCAGGGCGCCTCGGCAATCCACTTGCGCGCGAACTCCTCGCCCTTGTCGAAGTCGTGGTTGCCCAGCGCCATCACGTTGTAGCCGGCCGCCTTGAGGACGTCGACGGCGGGCTGGGCGCCCAGCAGCGTCGAAGTCGCGGAGCCTTCGAAGACGTCCCCGGTGGAGACCAGCAGCGTTCCTTCGGGATTCTCCGCGCGGGCCGACGCCACCGCGTGCTGGATGGTGGGCGCATTGCGGATGTGCCCGTGCTCGTCCGAGGTGTGGAAGAACGTGAGGTGCGCGCTGCCGGTCATGCTCTTAACTTAGCAGACCGTCATGAAAAATCGCTTAATCAGGAGCCGGAACGGGCGCTCGCTTCGGCGGCGGCACGTACTTGTCGCGCCGGTACCACTCCATGAGCGCCACGATGATGATCCCGAGGAAGAACGCCTCGCCCACGACTTTCATGATGATGCCGCCCATCACCTGGTCCTCGATGGGCGGCAGGATCTGCACGAGGCGCGGCGCCCCGTTGTAGGTGGGATAGAGCACCGACGGCGTGAACACGAGGAAGGCGAACATTGGAATCTGGGTCACCGAGAGCGCGAAGGCGTACAGCATCTGCAGCCCGTATCCCAGGCGGAACTCTGGCCGCGGGCAGAAGATGGGCCACCACATCCACACCCCGCCCAGCACGAACGTCACGTGCTCGAGCTCGTGCACGCGGCGATCACGCAAGGCCCACTCGTACAGCCCGGGGATGTGCCACAGCGCGAACAGCAGGTTGAAGCCCAGCAGGGCGCTGAGCGGATGGCCCAGCACGCGCGTGAAGTAGCGGAGCCAGCGGTTGTCCACCAACGGCTGCAGCATCCACGCGGGGATCCCCTTGAGCAGCATGATCGGCAAAATGAATATCAGGAGCGTGTGCTGGATCATGTGCGCGCTGAACAGGAAGCGCTCGCTCATCTCGTCGAGCGGCGAGCCGACTGCAAGGTAGAAAAGCACCAGCGCCCCGTCGAACCACAGCGCCTCGCGCGCCGGGAACGGGGTCTCCGGGGGCGCGAGCCGCTTGCGCGCGAGCACCACGCACAGGCGGTAGAGCACGGCCACCACCAGCAGCATTCCGATCAGCGACGGCGAGGTATTCCAGCGCCAGGACACGATTACTTCACTTCCTCAATGCTTCCCCGAGCCGCAAGTCGGTTTGATCGTGGCGCGCGACACGCCCGGGTCAGTCGTTGTCTGAGTAAGGCGAAGCTACTTGTGTCGCGCGCCACTTAGCCCCAGATCGGTTTGGTCGTGCCGCGCGACACGCCCGGGTCGGTTGATGTCGGCGTAGACGCAGTTACTTGTGTCGCGCGCCACTCAGCGTCATCAGGAACGCCACCACGTCCTCCACCTCCTGTGGGGACATCTTGTCCGCGAAGCCCGGCATCGCGTTCAGGTACCCCGACACGACGAAGGCTTGCGGCTGCAATATGGACTGCCGCAGATAGTCCGCCGCTGGCAGCCCGGGCACGCGTCGCAGATCGGCTACTCCGTCTAGCGCCGGGCCCAGAGTGCCGCTGGCTTCGGCAAGACCGGTCACTCGGTGACAGTCCCGACAGCCCACGGCGACAAAGCGGACCCGCCCGCGGGCGGCATCCCCTTTTACATCTCCCTTAACCTTTACGTCCCCCTTAACCTTTCCCCTTAAAGAGGGCGAGGCCACGGGGCGGACGGAGTCCGTGCGATTATAGTGCCAGTTGAGGCCGATCAGCAACAGGCCGGCAAGCAGCACGACGACGAGGAGCGCAATGATTCCCTCGCGCTCCAACGCCGGAGGTTACTTGAGCGAGATCAGGTAGGTCACCAGGTCGGCGTACTCCTGATCGTCCATGTTGCCGCGCAGGTTCGCCATCTGGGCTTTATCCTCAAAGCCGGTCACGATGAAGGCCTGGGGCGACTCGATGGACTGCTCGACGTACGCTTTCGCGTCCATCCCCTTGATGCGCGTGGCGCCGCGGGTGCCGATGCCGTCAAGCTCCGGACCGATGGCCTGGCCGGGCACGTCCTTGGTGAAGTGGCACGCGGTGCAGCCCACTGTTTCGAAGACGACCATGCCGCGTTTCGCGTCCGGCGGCTTGAGGGCCACGGCGGCCGGCTTGGGCGGCGGACTCAGCGAAGGGACGTACATCAGCGCCTTCAGCGTCAGCGTCGTCAGCACGCCCAGCACGAGACCCGCGGCAAACAAAAACGTGAGCAGACGGCTGTCGAAGTACAGGTGCATGAAGAACATGCACACCATCGCGAACTTCGCGATGGACAGAATGCCCAGCAGCACGAACTTGACCACATCCGGCCAGGGGAGGTAGATGGCGCCGATCTCGACGGCGGTGATGACCGCCAGGATGATGGCGATGTTGACGTAGGTCTTGTTCGTGGCGTGAGCCGCGTGGAGATGCGGCTCTTCCGCCGTCAGCGTGGATGGGTTCGCCATTGACTAACCTCCCGGGTGGCCGACCACGAACTCCACGATGTAGACCACCGTGAAGATCACGATCCAGACGATGTCGACGAAGTGCCAGTAGAGGCCGGCAATTTCCACGTCCAGTGCGCGCTCTCGGCCGAAGCCTGTCCTGTAGGAGAAGAACAGCATCGACAGCAGCCACAACACGCCGATGGCGACGTGCGTGCCGTGCGTGCCGGTCAACACAAAGAAGGTAGATCCAAACAGGCTGCTTTTTAAAGTCAGGCCCCTGGAAACGAAGTGGCTGAACTCGTAGTACTGGAAGCCCAGGAAGATCAGCCCGAAGAAAGCCGTCATCGCGCACCAGACCCGGAACCACTTGATGTCGTTGCGCTGGATGGCGGACAGGCAGAGCACCATCATCAGCGACGACATCAGCAGCACGAAGGTGGAGATCGACGTCACGTTCAGGTCGAAAACGTCATAGGGAACCGGCGGGATCGGCGACTTGCCGACGTAGGCCACGTACGTGGCGATAAGGCTTCCGAAGAACATGCAGTCGGAGCCCAGGAAGGCCCACATCATGATCTTGCGGTGGTGCAGCCCGGTGCAGCCTACCTCGTGGTCGTGCTCGTGGCCGTGGCCGTGACCGTGACCGTGGGGAACGGCGAGTGCGTCACTCATGCTTTTTCCTCGGTGGGAGTAATGTAGTATCCGCCCGGCCCCTCAAGAGCCCAGCAAAAGATGTTCAAGACGCCGAAGAGCAGTCCGCCGATGGCCACCGGCAGCACCCAGTAGATGAAGCCGTAAGCCCCGATGAGGAAACCCAGCGCGCACAGCAGCGGATACCAGGAGCCGTGCGGCATGTGGATGGGGCCCTCGTCGTGGTGGCCATGA
>VGFD01000366.1 GCA_016868975.1 Armatimonadota bacterium
GCCAACCACCCGTTCAAGTCATACGGGCTGCCCGCCTCGTATTTCGCCTGCCACCTGCCGCTGTACCCCCTGCTCATCCGAGTGATGACCGTGCCGGCCGGGGGCGATTACTTCACCGCCATGCTGGCCGCGACCATTATCACCTCGGTGGCCGCGTCCGTCCTGTTCTATCGGTTGCTGGTGGTTTTCGAGCTGAGCGAAAACCCTCTCTGGCTGGCTATTTTATTCGCCTTTCTGCCGCCCCGCTGGCTGATTTATCACTCCGTTGGCGCCAGCGAGCCGCTGTTTCTGTGCCTGGTTTTCGGCGCGTTCCTGGCGTTCAAGGCCGAGCGCCCCTGGATGGTCATGGGATGTCTGCTGGGCGCCTCGATCACCCGCATCACCGGCCTGATGCTCCTCCCGCTTTTCATGGGATTTTACGCATGGCGCCGCGACTGGCGCTCGACGGCGATCATGCCGCTCGCCGGAATTGGCCTGCTGCTCACTTTCGCGTGGCACGCACAGGTGTACGGGGATTTTCTCGCCTATTTCCACTACAACGTGGGCCAGGCCGGGCTGGTCCGCGCAACGCCCTTTGAATTGTTCCGGACGTACGCCAGCCATCCCGAGTTCGCGGTCACCGAATACCACCTCGGACTTTATCTGGTCTACGGCATCGGCACCCTGGCGCTCTGGCCGCGGCGCGAGTTTTTTGCCTATTGCGCGCTGTTTTTCGCGTTCAACTGCTTCGTCTTCCACGTGGATTCCAGCCGCTACTTCCTGCCCATCGCCCCGTTCGCGCTGCTGGTGGGCTACGGCCCCATCTTGACGCGCCCGGCCTGCCGCTGGATATTACCGCTGGTCCTTTATCTGGGCTACTTCTACGCGTGGAAATTCCTGCCGTTCAACATCTGCGCGCCAGATACCATGCGGGCGCTGGCGCAGGCGCTCCGTTGATGATTTCACAACTTGACGATGACAAGCTCGTCTCCCCTGACGGTGCCGCGATTGATCACCAGGGCGAGGTACTTCGAATCCGGCGACCACATCACGCCGCGAGGCTCGCCGTTCAGCTTGAGGGGCAGGCGTTGCCGCGGCCTGCCAAGGTCCCCCACGAAGACCGCGGACTTGTCCACCTCCGCGATGCGGCGGACGTTCGGGCTGATCACGCCGCGCGTGGAGGCGTCCTGCCCGGGCATCGGGCGCGCTTTGCCCGACTTGACGTCCACCGAGAGCCACTTGCCGTCGTGGATCACCGCCCGGCCGGTCGGGCTGAACCCGAAAATAGGGACATAGCTGGCCGGCCGCTTTCCCCAGGTGTATAACACGCGCCGCTTCGCGCTCAGCAACAGCAGGTCGAACACGCTCTCCGGCAGAGCGTTGCCCTGCGTCGGAAGCGGCGTCACGCGCAACACGACAAACTGTCCGCCGCTCCACACCGGCGGCCCGAAGAGGCGGAAGAGCCCGTCTTTCTTCTGGGGCAGGAACATCGGAAAGACCTTGTTGCGTTTCAAATCGACCAGCCCGACGCCGGTCGTTCCACCGAAAGCGCCAGCAATCGCCTGTCCCATGAGGTAGGCGAGCTTCACGCCGTTCGCCGAGAAGGCGGGATAGGACAGGTAGCCCTCGTCCGGACGCGCCACCGCCTTTGCCTGACGCGCGGCGCGATTGTAGAGCGCCACGTAGTTGCCGCTCAACGTACTGGCGTCCACGTTCTTTCCGGAGATGGGCTGCTTCTGCGCGATGAACGCCACGCTCCTGGCGTTCGGCGAGAAGTGCGGCTCCCAGCCATAGCCGATGCGCAGCACCGCTCGTTGTCCAATCTTGGTGACCACCACCTCCGGATCGGCGATGCGCGGATTGGTCTTGCGCTTCGCCTCCAGCGCCTTCACCAGGGCGGGGGCGTTGTGGGCGTCGCGGCCGCGGGGCCAGTGGCGCTGGCGCACGAAGGCGATCTGGCGGCTGTCCCTGCTGAACGACGGTCCCCAGATCTCGCACCCCTTCTGGCTCCAGCGCCAGACCACACGGGGCACGGCCTCCACCGGAAGCGTGCAGAGGACCATCAGGATCACGAGTATCGCGGGTCGCATGCTTAAAAAAGATTGGATGCCTTTCCGCAGAGCCCTGCCGTTGTGAAGATCGCCGTCGCCAAGGAATCTGGCGCGGCGGCGTCATAGAGAGGTTCCGAACAAGGGGGATTCGCGGATTGTTGTTTGCCGGCAAGGCGGTCAAGACAGCGAAAACGGTGAAGGCGCTCACTCCGATGGGTTCGGTGTTCCTCCTGGTGGCCGCCGGGGCAGCCGTCGCGCTGGGCTGCCTGGCCGCCGGGAAGATGTCCCGGGAATGGATCGAACACTACACTCGCGAGCACGTGGTGAAGAAGGCGGCCGGCCTGGGCTCGACGGTGGCGCTGGTGGTGTTTGGCGGCTGCCTGCTCCTGATGGGGCTGTTCGGGACGCCGTTCTACAAAGTGGCGCCCATCAGCATGATCTACGACATCGCCACGAAGTACCTCGCCGCGCCGAAGCCCACGGCCAACATGCCGGACATGCGGGGGATGTATTTCTACCTGCATGTGCTGATCGCGGGCGCGCTCAGCACCTTCGTGGTGATGGCCATCACGGGGAACGTGGCCGGGTCGATGGCGCGCGGATTCAAGCGCACCTCCTCGATGAAATCCGGCCCGCCGGTATTCCCTTCTTAGCCTCTGGGAGTCCGGTCGAGCCAGTTGGTGATGCAGCGCAGCGCGCCCCAGTAGGCACTCAGCGCGCCGAGCGGCATCGGGTGGACCTCGAAACCCTTGCTCCGCCAGACTTCGGTCGCGTACTCATCCAGTACGGGAATTCCATACACCGGTAAGAATACCCGGCGGATTTCCTGGCCGTCCTTCTCGAAGCGCTCCATCAGGCAGTTATTGTAGGAAATGTAGGGCAGCCCGTCCTCCGACGGCTCCATGTGGGGCAGGCGGTCGACGTGATAGCCCTTCCCCTCCAGGGTGCGGGCGTATTGCTCGAAGTCGTTGGGATTGTCGCGGTTTTCCCAGGTGCCTCTCGGAAGGTGGACCGGCTTGCCGGCCTGGGCGGAGAGCCGAGCCTCGACGGCCTTCAGCTCGTCCTCGGACATTTTTCCCAGCAGCGTGCGGGCCAGCGTGGGATCTCCCACCAGGAAATTGTGGTCGTCAATCGGCGTGCAGCCCATGTCCTGGTGATCGGTGGCGGGCTCCTCGATTTCCGGCGTGTCCGGGTTGTCCTTGCCCATGATTTGCACGGGCTTGCCAAAGTGCTCCTCAAAGAGCCGCACGGCCATGTCCTCGCAGGCCTGCTGGGGCGTCACCTTGCCCGCGCCGGGGTCGGCAATCTTGAAATCCGCGTCGGCCACCAGCGTAAACGAGGGATGGTGGTCGTCTTGCGGATTTTCCCGCGGCACGAAGCTGAACGGATACTGCAGCGGGCCGTCAGCGATCTGCTTGCCGAAATTCTTCTCGTAATATTCGGCAATTTTGTCGCGCAGCGCGGGATCCCGCTGCATCGCGTCGCCGATCTTCTTCTCGGTGGCCGCGATGGAGTAGTATCCCACGAAGCTCTCGTGCCGGTTGGAGACCACGTCCCCGCCGTCGGTCACGATGCGCGGCTCGCTGTCGAGCACGATGCTCGGCGTGGCCTCGCTGAGCAGCGCGGGAAGCCGGGCATCGTTCTCGTGCCAGTCGTGCAGCATCGACTGGTGGAGCAGCGCGGTCGTCTCCGGGTTGCCTGGAGTGAACAGGCCGACCATCATGTCGCGCGCCCACACGGTGAGATCCCCGACGCCCGGCTTCAAGATGCGGAGGCGCTCGGGATTGGGCACGCCGTTGTCGCGGATGAGCGCCTCGACGTCCTCGCGGTCGCGGTCTGACTCGACCAGCACGGTGAACTTCGTGTCCGTCTCCATCTCGGTAAAGAGAGTCCTGTAGGCGCCCAGCATCTGCGCGCGGACTTCGCCCTCGGCGTAGTCGCTCAGGAGCAGCGCGAGGTGGGTGACGCGGCCGTAGCCGTCGGCGAACTGCCGGGTCGGGACGACCGGCGGCCGGCCCAGCACGTGGGCAAGCTCCTCGCGGTCCTGGACAAACGCGTCGCGCGGACCCTCAACAATCGTTGCGCGCGACGGCGTGATCGGTGCGCCACTCGGGGCGGCAATGGTCTCTACCCGCATGCGGTTCCCTTTCCCCAGCCTTGGTGATGGCATTGTAGCCCAGCACACAACCGGGGATGTTGCCAAAGGGTTACCAATCAGCCTTTTTTCAAGGCGGCCGGGTAGGATGGGGTCATGCTGGAAGCCTTTGCACCGCCGCCGCCCAGAGAGGTCCACTTCGAGACCGAGCAGCAGATGCGCGCCACCTACCGCTACTGGCGCGTGCGCCAGTTGTACGCCACTTTCGTGGGATACGCGGTGTTCTATTTCGTTCGCAAGAACATCCCGCTGGCCATCCCGGTGATGGAAGGCGAGCTGGGCTACAAAAAGGCCGATCTGGGGATCATCCTCACGCTGCACGACCTCACCTACGGCGTGTCAAAATTCGTGAACGGCGTGCTGGGAGACCGCAGCAATCCCCGCTGGTTCATGGCCATGGGCCTGCTTTTCTCGGCGGTGGTGAATGTATTTTTCGGGATGTCCTCCGCGCTGTGGACCCTCGGCCTGTGGTGGATCACCAACGCGTGGTTCCAGGGGATGGGCTTTCCGCCGTGCGCGCGGATCCTGGCCAACTGGTTCGCGCCGCGGGAGCGCGGGACGTACTGGGGAATCTGGAACACCTCCCACCAGATCGGCGGGGCGGTGATTCTCGCGCTCGCTGGCGTCATCGCGGTCAATTACGGCTGGCGCGCGGTGTTTTACATTCCGGCGGGGATTGCGATGGTGTGCGCGCTGTTTCTGGCGAACCGCCTGCGCGATACGCCGCCCTCGCTGGGGCTTCCCCCGGTGGAGACGTACACCGGCGACCGCCCGCTGAGCGGCGATACCCACGAGGACATGTCCCGGGCGGAATTCTTTGATTTCTTGAAACGTCACGTGTTCAGCAACCTGACCATCTGGATGGCCTGCGTCGCGAATTTCTTCGTGTACGTGGTGCGCTACGGCTTTTTCAACTGGGCGCCGGCCTATCTCCACCAGGCGCGGCACGTGCCGCTGGACAGGGCGGGCGCCATGATGGCCGCCTTCGAGATCGCCGGCCTGTTCGGCTCGCTGGCCGCCGGCTGGATCACCGACCGCTATTTCCAGGCGCGACGAGGGCCGGTGTGCGTGTATTACATGCTGGCCACCGCGGCGGCCGTGTACATTTTTTGGAAATTGCCGCCCGGCCATCTGTTCCTGGACGGCGTGCTGCTGTTCGCCGTCGGCTTCCTGATCTACGGCCCGCAATTCCTGGTGGGCGTGATGACCGCGGATCAAGCGACCCGGCGCGCTGCGGCGACAGCCATCGGGATGACCGGGTTTTTCGGCTACTTGAGCGGCGTGATCAGCGGCTGGGGGCTCGGCTCCATCGTGGACCGATACGGCTGGGACGGCGCCTTCATGCTGCTCACCGCGTGCTCGCTGGCCGCCGCGGTGCCCTTCGCGGTCACCTGGAACGCGAGGCCCGCCCAGGAGTTGTAGCCAATCCCCAATCTGCGCGCGCCGGGGCGGCGCGGATCGCTTTTCAGGCGGTGACCAGGCTCGGGACGCGGCGCTCGAGGGCCATTTTCATCCCGTTGCGCGGGCGCAGCGTGATCAGCGGCTGCATTGCCACCGGGTGGCCCGGCGACAGCCGCATGCGCCATTTCTGGCCCAGCGTGGCCAGCAGCAGGATGCCTTCCATCCAGGCGAACTGCTCGCCGATGCACACGCGA
>VGFD01000367.1 GCA_016868975.1 Armatimonadota bacterium
TTCTGGGCTTCCAGGTTGATGATCTGGACGCGCTCGGGATCTTCCATGCCCGAGGAAGCCACCAGCGCCCGCAGCTCCGTCTCGCCCGCGGTGTTGGCGGCCACGATGGTGAAGCGCGTGTCCGGGGACATGTTGAGGAACAGGGTGCGGTACATGCCGCGCAGGTTGGCGGCGGTTTCCCCGGGGAGCGGCTTGTCGAACTCGACGTTGCCGTACTGGAACGCCATGTGCTTGATCTCGCCGGCGTTGTCGGGGAGCAGGCTGCCGCCGTTGCCGAAGAGGCGGGTTTCGCGCTGGCCGTGGAAGGTGACGGGCGGCTGCTCGTCCGTGCGGGTTGTCGAGGTGGACCGGCTGGCGTCGGCGGCGGGCCGGGCGGCGCCGCACCCCACGGCGCCCACCAGGCTGAGCGCGGCCATGACGCCGCAGGTGAGGCCGACGGTCCAGGACCGCTTGGAGGGGGCGTCCTCGGCCGGCTGCGTGCCGCTCAACGCGACCACGTCGACGGCTGGCGCGGGCGCAAGCGACGGCTGCGTCGAGGCCGGGCGCTTGCTCCACGGCGATTGAGTCAAGTCTGGTCGAATGGCGCTGATCACGGTACGCGGACTCCCGGCTGTATCTTGATCTTGATGCACCATTCTATACCGGAAGCGGCGGATGTGGCGTTGCCGGCTTGTTAACCTATCGATCAGGCTTGCCCGGACCCTGCCGTCGTCCCTCATGTGAGTGATTTTTGCCGCTCACACCAGGAAGGCACCCCGACCCGAAGAAGAGGGCGCCCGCCTGGGCCCCGGCCAATGGCCGCAACAACGCGCAGCACCCTGCGCCGGCCCTCGAACCCGGAGGAGTGATTCGCATGGCTGACACATCTCGCCGCGTGGCCGTTGTTGAAGGGCTGCGCACCCCATTTTCCAAGGCCTGGACCGAGTACAACCATCTGTCCGCGCTGGACCTGTCGCGGCGCGTGGTGCAAGAGCTGCTGGAGCGCACCGAGCTGGACCACGACGCGCTTGACGAAGTGATCTGGGGAGCCGTGATTCCGCCCACCTACACCCCGAACATCGCGCGCGAAGTCGTGCTGTCGCTGGCGCTGCCGGCCCGCATCCCCGGATTTTCACTGGGACGCGCGTGCACCTCGAGCTTTCAGTCGGTGACCAGCGGCGTGGAGTCCATCCTGGCGGGGACCCACGAGGTGGTCATCGCGGGCGGCGCCGAGTCGCTGTCGCACATCCCCATTCAGTACTCCGAGCGCATGGTGGACTCGCTGCTGGCGTTCCGCAAAGCGCGCTCGGTGCAGGGACGGGTAAAGGCGCTGAGCCGCATCAACCCCGCGAAAGACCTCCTCCCGAGAGTGCCCGAGCTGGCCGAGCAGGCCACCGGCCTCACCATGGGCCAGCACGCCGAGGACATGGCGCGCAAGTGGGGCATCACCCGCAAGGAGCAGGACGAGTTCGCCGTCCGCAGCCACCACCTCGCCGCCGCCGCGCTGGCCGACGGGCGCCTCACGAAGGAGTTCGCCGCCGTCTTCGCGCCGCCCGACGCGCACCCGGTGTTCACCGACAACGGCGTCCGGGCGGACGCGAACATGGAAGCCATGAGCAAGCTGAAACCTTCCTTTGACAAGAAGTACGGCACGCTGACGCCGGGCAACTCCAGCCCGCTCACCGACGGCGCGTCGGCCGTGCTGCTGATGTCCGAGGAAAAGGCGAAGGCGCTGGGCTACAAGCCGAAGGCGTTCATCAAGGCCTGGGCCTACGCCGCGCTGGACCCCAACCAGGGATTGCTGATGGGGCCGGCCTACGCGGTGCCGAAGGTGCTTGATCGGGCCGGGCTCACGCTCAAGGACATGGATCTCGTCGACATGCACGAGGCCTTTGCCGCGCAGGTGCTGTGCAATCTGCGCGCCTTCGAGTCGGAGGAATTCGCGAAGGAAAACCTGGGCCGCGACAAGCCCATCGGCGCGCTGGACATGAACCGGTTCAACGTGGCCGGCGGCTCGATCGCCATCGGACATCCTTTCGGGGCGACCGGCGGCCGCATGATCACGACGATGGCCAACGAGCTGCAGCGGCGCAACGGGAAATATGCCCTGCTGACGGCCTGCGCGGCGGGCGCCATGGGCGGCGCCCTGATTCTGGAGCGAAATTAATTCGGAGGAAACGAGATGGCAACCGCAGTACAAGAAACCAGCAAAGTCCTGCACGTTGAGCAGGGAGAAGACGGCGTCTGGGTCGTCAAGTTCGACGTTCCCGGCGAAAAAGTAAACACCCTTTCTCCATCCGCGTTCGATGAATTTACCGAATTGCTCGATCGCCTGGAGAACAACGCCGACGACATCCGGGGCGTCGTCATCATCAGCGGCAAGCCGGACGGCTTCGTGGCCGGCGCCGATGTCAAAGCCATCGCCGCGCTGAAGACGGCCGAGGAAGGCGAGCTGCTCAGCCGCCAGGTCCAGGAGGTGTTCAACCGCCTGGAAAACCTGCCCATGCCCACCGTGGCCGCCGTCAACGGCGCTTGCCTGGGCGGCGGGCTGGAGCTGGCGCTGGCCTGTCGCTACCGCCTGATCACCAACGATCCGGGCACCCAGCTCGGCCTTCCCGAGGTCCAGCTCGGCGTCATCCCCGGCGCCGGCGGCACGCAGCGGCTGCCGCGCCTCATCGGGCTGCGGGCGGCCCTTGACATGATCCTCACCGGCAAGAAAGTGCGCGCGCGCAGCGCCGTGAAGAGCGGCCTGGCGCACGAGATGGTGCCGAAGGAGATCCTGCTCGGGCGCGCCCGCCAGATTGCGCGCCGCCTCGGCGAGGAAGCCGAGCGCACGGGCGAGATCCCCATTCCGCCGGCCTCCCAGAAGCGCGTCGCTTCCAGCGTCGCTGGACTGCTGCTGGAAGCCACCATCGCTGGCCGCGCGGCCATCTACAACAAGGCCAAGGCCATGTTGAAGTCCAGGGTCGGCAAGCACTATCCCGCGCCGTACAAGGCGCTCGATGCCGTCTTCTACACCCGTGGGCACTCGTTTGAGGCGGGCCTGGAGTACGAGGCGAAAGCGTTCGGCGAGCTGGCCGTCAGCGACGTGTGCCGCAACCTCATCTCGCTGTTCTTCGCGACCACCGCGATGAAGAGCGAGAAATACAAGGCGCCGAATGGCAGCACGCCGGATCCGAAGGCCGTCAAGAAGGTCGGCGTCCTGGGCGGCGGCCTGATGGGCGGCGGCATCGCCACCGTGCTGATGGACAAGGGCGTGCGCACCCGCGTGAAAGATCGCGACCTGACGGCGGCCTCCAAGGCCATCGCCTATGCCGAGCGGTTTCTTGACGCGAAGGTAAAGCGCCGCCACATCCGCCCCTACGAGAAGCAGATGGCGCTGGGACTCCTTTCGGCCGGCGATGACTTCAGCGGCTTCAAGAACGCCGACGTGGTCATCGAGGCGGTGTTCGAGGACATGAAAATAAAGCACGGGGTGCTCAAGGAAATGGAGGCGGTCACCCGGCCCGACTGCATTTTCGCCACCAACACCTCGTCGTTGCCCATCGCGGAAATTGCCAAAGGCGCCAAGCGTCCGGAGAACGTGGTCGGCATGCACTTTTTCTCGCCGGTCGAGAAAATGCCGCTGCTCGAGGTGATCTACACGCCCAAAACCGCGGGTTGGGTGACCTCCACTGTGGTGGCGCTCGGCAAGAAGATGGGCAAGCAGGTCATCGTGGTGAAGGACGCGCCCGGCTTCTACACCACCCGCGCGCTGGGCGCGTTCATGAACGAGGCGATCAAGCTGCTGCTGGAAGGCTGCTCGGTCGAGGCGGTCGACAAGGCGCTCACCAATTTCGGCTTCCCGGTCGGCCCCTTGACCCTGATGGACGAAGTCGGCTGGGACGTTGGCGCGAAGGTCCTCAAGACGCTTACCGACGCCTTCGGTGATCGCTTCCAGGTGACCGCCGAGGCGAAGGCGGTGCTTGCCACCGGACGCCTGGGCCGCAAGAACGGCAAGGGGTTCTACCGCTACGATGTGCCGTCCAAGAAAAAGGCGAAAAAGGAAGTCGACACCAGCGTGTACGACAGCCTGCCCGGCGGCCGCTGGCGCAACGACCAGTCGGAGCGCGTCATCCAGGAGCGCTGCGTGTTTGCCTTTCTCAACGAGGCCGCGCACATCCTGGGCGAGGGAATTCTCCTCTCGCCGCGTGACGGGGACATCGGCGCGATTTTCGGACTGGGTTTCCCGCCGTTCCTGGGCGGCCCGTTCCGCTACATGGATTCGCTGGGCATCGACAAGGTCACCCAGCGTCTCGGTGAGCTGACCGAGGAATACTCGAAGTCGTTCGAGCCGGCCGAGATTCTCGTGCAGATGCACGACGAGAAGCGGACATTCTACGGCGCGGGCGCGAAGGCCAGGAAGGCCGCGCGGAATTAGCCCGCGGCACGCCCCGCGTCTCAGCCAGACGCGGGGCGTATTTATTTTCCGAGAGGACGCCTGATGAACACCTGCGCGGAATATTTCCAGACCCTGCCGCAGCGCCTGAAGGTCGAGCTGGTGGCCGGCTGGGAAACCTGCTTCTTCTTTGACATCGCCGGGCCGAAGGGCGGCCGGTTCACCGTTCGCATCAAGGACCAGAAGGCTGAAGTCTTCCCGGAAAAGATCGGCGATCCGAAGTGTACCGTGCGCACCGACGATGAAACCTACATGGGCATCGAACGGGGGCGCATCAAGCCGGAGGCGGCTTTCATGACCGGCAAGATCAAGATCGACAACGTGGGCGAGATGATGAAGTACGCCAGCAGCTTCAGGCGTCTGTAGCGTCGCGGCGGAGGTCGATCGGTTCCACCGTCCCAGCGCGACACCGAGCCGGCCGCCTTGAGCGCGCGCAAGGCGCGGCGGGAGCCGCCCGCCGTGGTTGGTGTAAATGGCCGCTTGACCGGCATGGTATACTCCTAAGACCCAAAGCGCGGGCACGGACCCGCGCTTTTCAATTGAACGGTTAAGGAGCACGCCATGCCCGCCAGGCACCCTCGGGGACTTTATCCGCTGTTCTTCACCGAGATGTGGGAGCGTTTCAGCTTCTACCTCATGCTCGGGCTCTTGTACCAGTACCTGGTGGACGGCGAAAAGGGCGGGCTGGGCTGGACCCCGCGCGAGGCCGCCAGCGTGTACGGAAGCTACATCGCCCTGGTCTATTTCACGCCGTTCCTTGGCGGCATTCTGGCTGACCGACTGCTTGGCTGCCGCAAGACCATCGTCATTGGCGGCGTGCTCATGATGATCGGGCACATCGTGCTCGCCTTTGAGGGAGTCGTGGCGCTCTACGTGGCGCTCGGCTGCCTGATCCTGGGCAACGGGTTCTTCAAGCCCAATATCTCCACGCTGCTTGGTAATTTATATCCTCCCGGCAGTCCGCTGAAAGACGCCGGCTTCAATATCTTCTACATGGGCATCAACATCGGCGCCTTCATCTGCAATTTCGTGGCGGCCGCCGTGCGCAACGCCTACGGTTGGCACTGGGCCTTCGCCACCGCCGGGGTGGGGATGTTCATCGGGCTGATCATTTTCCTGGCCAACGTCCGGCTCTTTGCTGAAGCGGACAGTGCCGCGTCCGGCGACGGGCCGAAGGAGAGCCTCACGCCGCTGTGGGTGGAGTGCCTGGCCCCGGCAGTGTTGATGGGCGCGCTGGGATTCGCCCTGGTAAACATGGCAGGCACGCAGGGCGCGAGCGGCGCTTACAGCCTGCTCGGATTCAACGGCCCGACCTTCGCGTTCTTGTTTGCCTGCATCCCGGTCGTGGCGTTCTACGTGCGGCTGTGGCGCGGCATCGACGACCGGCTCGAGCGCGGCAGGGTCGGCGCGCTGCTG
>VGFD01000368.1 GCA_016868975.1 Armatimonadota bacterium
AGCATTTTTCCCGGCTGCCGCACTTTGAAGTCTATGACCGCGCCGGAGCGTTGAAAACTGGCGGCCCGCCCGCTCTCAAGGAAATCAACCGGCTGGTCGAGGAAACCAACGCCCGGCAGCGCCAGATGGAAACGCCTCCGAACGGCCGCTGATCAATTTTGACGTCGCTCAGCGCCGGTCACCACGTCCTCGGCGGAGAAGAGATGCATCTGCCCATCCGCCAAGGCCGGCGAATCCCCCGCAGCAGAGCACTCATCGGCTCCGCGCAAGCGCGTCGAGGTGCTGGCGGACCACCGGGTCGCCTGGAAACAACTCGCCCCACAGGAACAGGGCACGCGCTTGCAGGACGCGATCGTCGAGCTGGCGACCGCAGCTGGCCATCAGGCGGAGGGCGCTGCGCTTGTCGTCGGACGTCACGCTGAGGGCGAGCGCGGTGTTCGCATCCTCCACCGATTCGCGCCAGCGCTTCAGATGATGCATCACGAAGGCTCGATCGAAGTGGAGCAGGCGGCTGCGGGGATTTGCCCGCAGCCCCTCGTCCAGGTAATCGATGCCTTCCTGCGCCCGTCCGAAATTGATGACCAGCTCGTAAGAGCCAACGTCGTACGCGTCCTCGAAACGCGGATCAATGGTGGTGACCGCGCGGTAAAGCGGGATCAAATCGCGCTCCTGGTTCCACGGTACGCCCTGGCGCTCTAGCTGGTGATGGTAGAGATCCACCCGCATCCACATGGCGCGCGCGAGAAACGTGCGAAATTCCCCCAGAACGGCAAGCGCGAGATCGGATCGCGATGCCACCGGCCGGCCGTGAAGCGCGCCGTGCCAGCAGGCCAGGGACGGCCTGAGCAGTGCCAGCGCCAGGAGCAATCCCCCGAGGATGACGAGGCGCGCGCTCACCGCCGCCGGCTCCGACGCACGGCGAGCCCCAGCAGAAGGAGGTCGGCGCCCAACACCCACGCGGTGCGCGCGAACAGGTCGGAAGCGCCCTTCGCGTGACGCCAGGGCTCGGAAAAGAATTCCGCGTGATAATACACTTCAATGGGAGGCGGAGCGGCGGCCCACGCGGATCCGCAAACCAGCAGCCAGCACACGACGATCAGCGCCGCGATCACAGGTCGTGCCGTCCGAAAACCAGGCCGGCCGCCAGCAGGCAGCCGGAAATCCAGGCCAGGCCGTAGGCGGCCAGCGCGGCCAGGTAACCGAAGCGCAGCGGCTCGTCGTGGACCAGGGCATTCTTCAGGTGAAATACTTCGAAATCCGGCAGCACGGTTTTCACCGCGCGCACCAGCCATGCCGCCAGCGACAGCACGCCCTCGCCCTCCAGGAAGAAACCCACGTAAGCATCGGAGAGCCCGGCAATGATATACACCGCAAGCGCCGCAATCCCGGCTGCCACCGGACCCGTGCGGGTGGCAAACAGCAGCGTGACGGCCGCCAGCACGCAGGCCTTGAGCGCCTCCAGGGCCGCCCCCACGAGCAGGCGCGCCTCGAGTGCGTGCGAGATCGCGCCGCATCCCAGGGCAATGGCGGCGCCGCACAACATCACGCTGCCCGCGATCCAGGCCGCGAGCCCGAGAAATTTTCCCACCAGATACTGATCGCGAGACATCGGACGGGCCAATAGCGGATACACGGTCCGCCGCTCCACGTCGCCGGGCACCGCGGTGGCGGCCAGCAAGAGCGCAATGCCGATGGCGAACCAGCCCAACAGCGTGAGGCAAGCGTCCTTGCTGACGCGCTCAAAGCCGGTCATTCCAAATGCGCCAATCAACTGGGGAATGACCGCCAGGACAACGGCGAAAAATACCGTCACCCAGGCGAGCTGGCGCCGCGACAATTCGAGCAGGGTCAAGCGCGCCACCGCGAGCGACTCACCCATCACGCCACCGCTTCCGCGCCGGCCAGGAGACCGAAGTATGCCTCTTCCAGCGAGCGTCGCCGCGGCGTCACCTCCAGCAGGTCGCCGTGTTCGGCGCGGATCGCGTCGACGGCCTCATTGACCGCAGCGCGCCCAACGTCCACGACCCAGTCGGCGCCGTCCGAGCGGACCGCCGCCATTTTTTCCAGGCGCGCGCGAAGGAAGTCGCCGCCTCGGAACCGCACCGCCAGATCGTCCGTCGGCTGCAGCATGTCCCGCATCGGCGCGCAGGCCAGCAGCTTTCCCCCGTGCAGGATGGCGATGCGGTCGCACATGCGCTCCACGTCGGTCAGCACGTGTGACGAAAAGAAAACCGTGACGCCGCGAGCCCGCAGGTCGGCCAGCACGTCTTTCAGGTCCTTTTGCGCGACCGGATCGAGCCCGCTGGCCGGCTCGTCAAGCACCAGCAGTGACGGCTCGGCGAGCAGCGCCTGGGCCAGCCCGAAACGCTGCAGCATGCCTTTGCTTAATTCTCGGACGCGGCTGTTTGCACGAGGGCCAAGACCGACTTGTTCGAGCGCGTCCGAGCAACGCCGTCGGTCCGAAATTCCGGCCAGTCTCGCATGAATTTCCAGCAGCTCACGGAGGGTCAACGACTCCGGCCAGGCCGGCAGCTCGGGAAGATAGGCCATCCCGCGACGGGCCTCCCGGCTGCCGCAGGGATGCCCCTGGATGCGCGCGCTCCCCGCGGTGGGAAACACCAGTCCGCACAGGATTTTGATGGTGGTGGATTTTCCGGCGCCGTTGGGACCTATGAATCCGAAAACGTCCCCCGCGGAAACCTCGAAGTCGATTCCCCGCAGCGCGACACGGCTACCGTAGTTTTTTTTGAGGCCGCTGACCTGTATGGGCGTCACATCATTCTCCCCCCACGGTTCGCTGCACGAACCAGAACAGCGCCACGCAAAGCACGGCGGCCGAGGCGAGGCGGCGGACCTGCGATTCCCACGAGAATCGTTGGAGCCACCGCAGCAGTGCAAAAAGCACCAGGACAACGGCCACCTGGCCAATTTCCACGCCCACGTTGAAACTCACCAGGGCCACCGCGAGCGCGCCGCGGGGCAGGTCCATGGCCTGCAAGACGCCGGCGAAGCCGAGCCCGTGGAGGAGCCCGAAGGCGAACGCGACGGTCCAGCGGCGGTCGAAGTGCTGCCCGCGAAGATTGTCCACCGCCACCCACACGATGCTGAGCGCAATGGCCGGCTCCACTACCTGTCCGGGAACCGACAGCAGGCCCAGCACCGCCAGCGAAAGCGTGGTGGAGTGCGCGACGGTGAACGCGGTGACGATCTTCACCACGTTCATGAAACTGCCGCCGGTGAGCAGCAGGCAGGCGAGAAACAACAGGTGATCCGCGCCGCCCAGGATGTGTTCGATCCCCAGCAGCATGAAAGAGCCCACGCTTTCGGAAAGGCCGTGACCAATCTCGATCTCGGTGTCGTACGGCGTAAAGACGACGCTCCGCGTGGCGCCGTCCACGGTGAGCGTGGCCATGCAGCATGAGCTTGGCGTGGGCGCGAAGAGATCGTAGGAAACCGTCAGCGAGGCGGTGGCCGGCTGCGGACGCGTAAAGCTGCCCAGCAAGGTGATGTGCGAACCACCGGGCGCAAGCTGTCCGGGAGGGATCACCGGCCGATCGCTGAGGCGCACGCCGGTGCAGGGGAATTTACGCCCCTCCCCATCCACCAGGCGGATGTGGCTCGCGAAAAACGACTGCAGGAACGCTTCGCGGAATTCGGCCGACTGACCCGGCGGCTGCCCCGGTTGCCAGATGGACGGAAACGTGAGGGCAACGGTGGCCTCCCGGGGCCCCACCTCGAGACGCGCGGCGGCCATGTCCAACCAGTGCGCTTCGCAGCGCGCGCAGGCAGAAATAACCAGGAACACCACCAGCAGCATGGCTCGGAGCATGCTCACATTATGATACTGACCTATCATTATTGTCAAGTCTTGACAATGGATGCCTGATATTGATAACCTATTATCATTATGAATCCACTCAGTGTCGCTTTCTGGCTTCTCGGCCTCGACGCTGCCGAAGGCTTCCTGGCCGAGCGGGGCTTCTTGAAGGCGCCGCACCCGGAGTCGCTGGGCTCCAGCGTGTATCGCCTGGGCGCGTTTTCCCTGCACTCCATGGGCCTGTGGCTGGACCGCGGAGCCGATCGTCTGGTGTACCACCGCGCGGCGGCAACCTTCTACCTCACCCGCGGCACGGAAGTCCCCCCGACCTTCCCGCCGGACGCCTATCTGCTGCCTTTCGACGAAGGCTTCGCGGCCGTGCGAGACGTCCTGTTAGCGCACGAGCGCTGGATTGCCGATCGGCGGGGCGGCTGGCATCGTCACGCGCAGATGGAGCGGATGCCGCTCGCCCTGATCGAGCACCGGCCGGCCTGGGAGGAAACCCTTTGCTGCGCCACCGGCCCTAAGGACCACACGCGGACCGGTTGAATTACAACCGGCGTATGCGCAGAGCGCTTCGGAAGGTAGCGGCGCCCACCGCACGCAGGCGGACGGCGCGCTCCACCAGTCACCGGGCCCCTCGGCCGCGTGCCCGCGCCTTCACGGCCGCGAGCAAGCGCTCGCCGCGCGCCACGTCAGCGCCGCTCGCCGGTCGACCGCCGTATTTTTCCCGCTCGTAAAGCGCAACGAGGGCGAGCAGTTCCGGACATCCAGCGCGCCTTGCGGCGCGTGCGGCGAACGATCGCTGCGTCTCGGCGGCGCCACGGCGGGGCACGTGCCCCGGCAGCGTGCACACCGCGCACTGGTACAGCGCCTCGATGCGTCCACAGGCGGCCTTCGCTCGGGGCGACCGGCGCCGCCACCACGCAAGCGCCAGGCAGGCGGCCCCGATCGCGACGGGCCATCCGCCAGCCCGCGCGAGCAGCCGGCCGAGCAGCCACGGGCTGGCGTCCGCAGCCTGGCGGTGCGGAGCGGACAGCGTCCCGGGCGAGGGATCAAACGTCTGCCATCCAAGCGTCGGCACGTAGACCTCGGCCCAGGCGTGAAAGTCGGTCGAGCGGACCTCGTACACGCCGGTGAGCGGATTGCACGGCTCCGGCAGGTACCCGGTGGCCAGTCGAGCGTGCACTCCGGCCGCCCGGCACAACAGTACCATCGCGCTCGCGAACTGTTCGCTGCCGCCCCGCTTGCTTTCGAAGAGGAAGTGCGCCACGGCGTCCCCGCGTCGCCCGGGTGGCGCGGCCGGATCGTAGGTGCACGCGGTGTACACGTACTTCCACACGTGCAGCGCCTTCTCGTAAGGACTGCGGCCCCGCGCGCCCAGAGTCCGCCCCAGCCGGCGCAGGGACGGAGGCGTCGCGAGGTATCGCTGCATCGACGGGTCGTCGGTCAGCGCGTCGCGCGACGGCAGCCTCGGAATGTCGTCAACCGGGACCGCCCTGCACGTGCTGACCGCGCTGTAGACGGTGCCGGCTTCGAGGGGACCAGGCGCGTCCAGACCGCCGGTCGCGTCCTGATAGAGATCCTGCGTGGGGAAATACACCTGGGCGGGTGCGGCCACCAGCGCCAGCGACGGGCCGGTCGGGTGCTCCACCGTGACGATCTGCGTGATCTCGCGGGCGCCGGGGTCGACGGGCGCCACCAGGAACGGGGGCGCCTCGGCCCAGAAGCGCCGTGTGGCCGCGTTCGACAGCGACCAGCAGCGGCCGTCCCAGCGGTCATAGGTGCGAACGCGGTGGTACGAGGGACGGGGCTCGGTACAGCGCATGCGCATCAGAAGCACGTCCTCCGCAGTCCCCCGCAGGTTGAGGTCGAGGGAGTCCTGCACCGAGGCCCCCGCGAGGCGCCGGACGGGCGCGGTCGGGCGTGCCGGGCCGCCGTCCCCGGCCTCCGGAGCGGCGCTGGCGGCGGTGCGCGGCAGCGCGACGTACCAGGCGAGCGGAACGAA
>VGFD01000369.1 GCA_016868975.1 Armatimonadota bacterium
CCCACGTGATGGAGTGCTCGGGGAACGGCGCCTTCGGCCACTTCGGGATGTTGAGCTGCGCGTCGTGGGCCGGAGCGCCCATCGGCGAGGTCTTCAAGAAGGTTTCTCCGCTGCCCGCCGCGACCCACGTCCTGGTGTCCGGCTTCGACGAGTACTCCACCGTGGCGGAGGGCACCATCTCCATTCCCGGTTGCTCGTGGATCTTTCCGATCGACACGCTGGTGAAGTCCGGCGCCTTCCTCGCCACCCACATGAACGACGCTCGGCTCACTCCCGATCACGGCGCGCCGGTGCGCCTCTACGTCCCCAACCACTACGGCTGCACCTGCGTGAAGTGGGTGAACGAGATCCGCTTCGTGGGCCCGGATGAAGCCGCCACCGCCCACATGAAGGAGTTTGCCCAGCGCACGCACCAAATAGGGGTCCCCCCGCTCGCGCGCGACTTCAAGCCGGCGAACATCGAACAGGCTGCCATGGTCGTGCGCGTTGAGCGCTGGGTTTCCGGGAAGGAAACCATCTTCCGCGTCGTGGGCGTGACCTGGGGCGGCCCGAAACGCACGCAGAAGCTGCTCATCCGATTTCATCCCCAGGAGAAATACGTTCCCGTGCACGACGTCGCGCCGCAGACGGAGGGCCAGCCGTGGGAGCTGTGGTCCCACCTCTGGAAGGCCTCGCCTGGATACTACGCGATCCAGCTGCAGGTCGACGATCCTGAAGTCCGCGCGCCCAGACTCGTCTCCGGCTTCTATACTCGAAGCGTGGAAGTGCCTGCCTCGTGAGCAAGAAGAAGAATCTACCAACGCCGCGAATGCCCTGGAGCATCCTCCTGGGCGTCGTCATCATCGCCGTCATCGCGGGAGGCGTGTATGCCTACAGCACGAGAAAGGCGGAGCCTCCGACGAAGCTCGCCGCCCACGTGCTGACCTCCAACCCGGAGGCGTCCGCCTACTATAAGAAGGGGATGGACGCGCTTACCGCGGGCGATACCTCCGGCGCCACCGCGGCCTTCGAGGCGGCGGTGAAGGCCGCGGACAACTCCGCGCTGACCCACGCCGGCCTGAGCCGCGCCTACCTGCGCGGCAACCGCACGGAAGAAGCGGTAAAAGAGCTGAAGCGCGCCGAGGAGCTGATGGCCGAGGCGGACGACCTGGATCGCCGCTTCGTTTACGCGTGGTCGTGGCACATGAAGGGGCTGGCCGCCAAGACGCCCGAGGACCGCGCGAAGGCCTTCGAAAAAGAACGCTCGACGCTGGACTACGCGCTGGTGATGTATCCCGACGAAGTGTCGGTGTGGCTGGCCCGCGGGGATGCCGCGGACGACGTGCACAAGGCGCCGTTTCATCTCACCGTGCTGCGCATGAAGCCGGACCATCCTCTTGGGAAGGTCTGGAAGAACGTCGTGCCGCCGCAGCCGGACGTCAAAGTCAAGCCCGGCCGCCCGGTGGGCCCGCCGCCCCAGGTGCCGCTGCTGTTTGAAGGCATCGGAAACCTCTCCCACAAGATCACGACGAAAAGTGATCTGGCCCAGAAATATTATGAGCAGGGCCTGCGCTGCTTCCACTGCTACGTGACCCCCTCGCGGGTCAAGAACGGGGCCGCGCGCTCCTTTCAATACGCGATCACGCTGGATCCGCAGTGCGCGATGGCTTACTGGGGCTTGAGCTTCTGCCTGGAAAGGGGCGACGGCATGATGCCCATGGAAGCGGCCCGCAACGCGCTTGCCCTGGCCAAGACGGACCGCGAGCAGCGCTACGCGAAGGCGCGCATCCTCGAGCTGTCCGGCCCGAAATACCGCAACATGTTTTTCGAGGCGCTCGACGGTGCCATCGCCGCCTATCCCGACGATCCCGAGTTGTGGATCTGGCGGGGCAAGGTGTACGGGGACTACGGCGCCTCCGGTGAGGAGCAGACACTGGGCGCGAAGGTGCTCTCCGGGATGGCCTTCATCCTGGCCGCCAAGCAGCTCGCGCCCAACCATCCCTCGCCCAACCACGAGTTGATTCACCAGTACGAGGCCATCAACCGCCCCGAGCTGGGCTGGCAGTACGCGCTGCCCTTCCGCGCCGCGGCGCCGAACATGCCGCACGCCCACCACATGCGCGCCCACCTCGCAATGCGCCTGGGCCGCTGGGACGACGCCCTGGAGGCCACGGCCGGCGCCTACAAGATGAGCCAGGCGGGGTTCCCCGAGCTGGATCCCGGACACCATCTCTTCGTGTATCTCTTGACCCTCGCGCACGAGGGGAAATTCAACGAGATCTACCAGACGTTGGCCGGCGCGAAGCAGAACATCGCCTGGGCCTTGATGCTGCGGCTGAAAGCGGACCCCGAGGGGCTGCGCGAGTGGGTGAACGACCACAAGGGCGCCGCCGACACCGACGCGCTCTACGTGACCGTGCTGGTCGCGCTCAACGAGGGCAAGGTTGACGAGGCGCGCAAGGCCATGGAGACCCTGAAAGCGTCTGGCGCACCGATGAGCAAGTACCGCGCCGCCGAGTTGAACGCGCGCTGGAAGATCGCCAACGGCCAGGTGGACGAGGGCATGGACCTCTTCGAGAAAACCGCCTGGGATTCGGTTCAGGACGGCAGCATTCACTTCTTCGGCGGCGGCGGATATTTCCCGGAGGCCTGGGGCGAGCAGTGCCTGCGCCTGGGTCGCCTGGACGACGCCGAGTTCGCCTTTCACGAGGCGCTCGCCCACGAGCACGGCAGCATTGTTGCCACGCTCGGCATGCAGGTGGTGTGGGAGCGGCGCAATCGGCCGGATCTCGCCAAACATTACGCCGACCGCGCCGCGGAGCTGTGGAAGAACGCCGACAAGGGCGCCCTCGACCGCCAGCTTGAGCGCATGCGCGGCTTTGCGACCCAGACCGTGGGGGCGAAATGAATTTTCGACTGGCTGCAATCGTTTGTCTGATGATGTTCGCGCTGGGCTGCGCCAGAGAGGCGCCGCCCTCCGGCCCGCAGCTCGGGGAGGCGGTGATGCCCTTCACCAGCAACGTGGTGTGCGGCCCGAATCGCGGCATGCAGCACTGCTTCGTGTGCGACACCAGGCCCGGCGATCCCGGGCTGGTGGTATTCTTGCGCACGCCGGACAGCACCGCGCGCGCCTTCCTCGACGTGTTCCGCCAGCAGACGGCCGGTCTCATCAAGGACAAGAAGATGGTGCCCTGGGTGGTTTTCCTCGGCGAGCCGGGCACGAAGGCGGAGCTTGACCTGGAGCGCCAGGTGGAAGACTTCGCGCGGGCCAGCGCGCTCACCCAGATGAACATCACCGTGCTTGGCGACCCGGCGGGCCCGCCCGGTTATCGGGTTTCTCCGGAGGCGGCGGCGACCTTCGTGGTGTTTAAGGACAACAAGGCGATCTACAACAAGGCGTTCACCGCGTCCGGCTGGTCGAAGAGCGCCGGAGAAAAAACCATGGCGGACGTCACGGCCCTGCTGAACAAGGAGCCAGCGCCCGCAGCCGCGTCAGCGGCTCCGAAAGGTCCGGAGGCGGCGACGCGCTGACGACTATTTCGCGTCCGTCGGCGGGGTGCGCGAAGCGAATTTCCAGCGCGTGCAGCGCGAGACGGTTCAGGCCTGCAGCGTCCGCGTAGAAGTGGTTCAGCGGGCCTTTGCCGTAGCGCACGTCGCCCACCAACGGGTGACCCAGGTGCTTGCAGTGGCGGCGGATTTGATGGGTGCGTCCGGTTTTCGGAAAGGCCTCCAAGAGGGTGGCGTACGGGTTGATCTCTGGCGGCGCCTGTCCCCGCAGGTCGAAGGTCTCCAGCGCGCGGATCGTGGTGAGCGCGGGCGCGCCTTCAATCGGGTGATCGATCACCGCTTCCGCCGGTGGCTTTCCGCGGGCCAGCGCGAGGTATCGTTTCACGATAGTTCCGGCCACGAATTGCGCCTGGATGGCGGCCGCCGCCGCTGAGGTCAGCGCAAAAATCAGCACGCCGCTGGCCGCGCGGTCCAGCCTGTGCACCGGGTACACGTGGCGGCCCAGCCCGTCGCGGGCAAGCGTCATGGCCACGTGGCGCGGGCGATCCGGGCCGCGGTGCACGAGCAGGCCGGAGGGTTTCATGACCGCGCAGAGATGCTCGTCGGCGTAGAGGAATTCCACCGTTCATCGCCCGGGGAGAAATCGTGCCGGATCGTCGTAGGCGATCCACAGCACGTAGGCTTCGTTCACGAAGGGCAGGATTCCAAGGGTAAGATAGACGCCGCCGAGCTGGCGCGAGAAGCGCTCGACCGGCGGCGTGGTGATGAGGGCGGTGAAGAGCAGGCCGCCGATGAGGCCGCCCACGTGGGCCGCGTTGTCAAACCCCGCGGTCGCGCCCAGCAGCAAGTTGAAAAAGATCAGCCCCACCATGTTGCTGGTCAGGCGGCGGCGCACCGGCTCTGGAATTTCCTGCTTGTATCGGAATCCGACGTAAGCCACCGCGCCGAACACCCCAAAAAGCGCGCCCGAGGCACCGGCCGAAACGGCGTTGGTGCCGGTGTGATGCCAGGTGCTGGCCAGCGATCCGCACAGGCCGGCCGTGGCGTACATGGCGAGATACGGGTCGTTGCCCAGCAAGCGCTCGAGCGTGGGGCCCACGGCGTACAGCGAATACATGTTCACCAGAATGTGCAGTATGCCGATGTGCAGGAACGTCGCGCCCCACAGGCGCCACCACTCGCCCTCGCGCACCAGCAAAGACTCGCCGGCCCCGAAGCGGATCAACACAAGGGGCGACGTGGTTCCGCCGGCCGCCGTGGCCAGCACGAACACGACGGCGCAGCAGGCCATGATAAGATACGTCGCCCACGGAGTGACCGCCGCGATTTTTTCCACGAACGCGCGGTCCTGGGTCACCACCTGGGCAATCGCCGCCTGGTACGCGGCGTCGTCCACCGCGCGCGGGCCCCGGCGCAGCGCCTCCTCAATGGTCTGCACGATGACCTTCTCGTCCCCGTGGGTGGGACGAATCCATGCGGCGGGCTCGCGGCCGTCCACCCATCCCGCCTGCACCTTAACGGCCACCGCGCCGCTGGTCTGTGACTCGGCGAATTCGGTACGGGTGGTCGCCGGGCATCCCTCGGGAAACAAGAAGAGCAGCGCCACGCCCATTTGCGGAGCCTCGGCAAGGGTCGCCAGCCATTCCCGCCAGGCGTCGAGGTGCGGCTGCACGCCTCCCTGGGTGAGGGTCGCGCCGGGCACCAGCACCACGAGGCGGTTTCCAGTCGCCAGCACGCGCGCCACTTCAGGAAGCGCCGCCTGCACTTCAACGAAGCCCAGGCGGGTGATCAGGGGGAGGGCGACCGCGTTTTCGAAAGACATGTCGTCGGGGTTCTGATACCGCTATTCGTGCACCTTCACCCGCTCCCGGAGCGGGCGCAGCCCTGCTAAGAGGACTTCGTGCAGCATGTCCATCTCGTAGTCGGAAAGTTCGGGGATGTACGGCTGGCCGTTGTTGAAGGCGCCCGGCAGGTTGCACCCCCAGAGCAGCTCCTCGTGGAGACGCTGGTAGCGGCGCCCGTAGCCGGGGTAGGTGACGCCCTCCCCGAGGGCGGTGGCGACGTCGCCGAGCAGATTCCAGGCGGCATACAACGACGGGCAGTCCGGATCGCTGGTGGGCTTGCGCAGCCAGGCCAGCATGGCGTCAAAATCCAGCACGGGGCGGCTCGCCTGCAGCTTCACCTTGCGCTTGCGCGCGAAGGCTTCCAGCAGGGGGGACGCGGCGAACGACATGACGTTGTCGCCGTCGACGATCACGCCGTCCTCGTCGTTCTGGAAGTGAATCAGGAGACGGCTTTTCCCGTCGAGCTTGTAGGGGAC
>VGFD01000370.1 GCA_016868975.1 Armatimonadota bacterium
GCACACCCTATGATTCAAGGGGAAATCCGATCCCCGGCCGCTACGAGCGACTCCTCTCCGGCGGGAGGCAGGCGCTGCGCACCGGCGTGAAGCGCGTGAAACTTCCCAAGAATTCGGACAACATTGGCCAGGCTGCCTGGGGAAGCACTTCTGCTCCGCCGGGAGCGGGCTCGAGCGGCGTGTACGTCAACAGTGCCGGCCTCAAGGCGGGCGGGGGCGTGTACGTCGCAGGCAGCGTCGACGACATGACGCTTTCCGTTGAGAGTGGCAATTCGGTATTCAAGATCAAGCAGGGATTTACGACCACCACGGTGACCGAGGTGAGATCGACTGCAATCACCGCGCCCAACGGCGTGATCGTCCCAACCAACAGCACGCTCGTGGTGACGGGAAGCCAGGTGAAAATCCTCCAGAGCCTGCCGAACGGCGTCGTCTACGTGGATGGTGACATCCGCGGCATCAAGGGGCAGAACAAAGGCACGCACACCATTGCTGCAAACGTAAAGAATGGAAACGAGATCGTTCTCAAGGGAAATCTTTCTCGAAGCGACACGCCGCTGGGACAGTCGCCCAACGGCACGGCGGATAATCTCGGGCTGGTAGCCGCGTCGATCCGGCTGCCCAGCTCCAGCGTCCTCCCTCGCAACGTCAACAATCCCCTTTACGTGTATGCCGCGCTGCTGGGCGGGAGTGACAACAAGACCGGGCTGGTAATCGATTCTCCCGGCAGCGGCTCCGCCGGAACCCTGGCACTCTATGGCGGCATGCTGATAAACAAGCGCAGCGCGATCGGATCGACCGACAGCAGCGGAAGGCAGACCAGCGGCTACATCCTGGCGACGCATTACGACCCGTTCCTCGCGCAGGAGCCGCCCCCATGGTTTCCTACGATCAGCAAGCTTACGCTGCAGCGGTGCTGGTGGGAGTCTCCCATTGTCAAGTAGGAGCCGCGCGGGATTTTCGCAGGTCGAAATTCTCGTCGCCGTCGCGGTCCTCTCGATCGGCATCCTGGGTGTGTGCGCGACCTTCGCATTCGCGTTGCGCGCGGAATCCCAGGCGGGCGCCTTGACCGAGGCGGTCGGCTATGCGCGCACCATGACCGAGCTGATTCGAGTCAACAATCTTCCATTCAAGCAACCCGTGCAACCCGAATTGCTGGATGGCGCCAACACGCGGCGCGCGCTCAACGAGGCCCCCTTTGCCAGCGATCTGCCGGCCGGCACGCCGTTCACACGGAATATCTCCGTGCAGCTGCGATCCAACCAGTCCGGGAATTATCTCAACACGGTGGCCCGCATTACCGTCACCATTTTCTGGTACAACCGCGGCACTGAGCGCCGCTACGCGCTCGTGTCGGAACATCGGCAGCCATGACCACCAGACCCCCGACGGCGCGCGGAATGTCACTTATCGAGCTGTTGGTCTCGCTGACGGTGCTCGCACTTCTGGGAACCGCGCTCGCTCAGATCTACCAGACGGCGCAGACCGCATTTCTGAGCGGCGGCGGGCGAATCGCGCTGCAACAGCGGGCCCGGGAGACCCTTCGTCGGCTCACCCCGTACGTGTCCTGCGCGGTACCGGCGGCGGAGGGGGCGGAGGCGGTGACCGCGCCGCCCGTGACGCCGTCTCCGACACCGAACACTGTCCTTGAATATACCTCGCCGATGGACTTGCTCGGCGGCGCGCCGGTGGATCCCCGCGCGCCAGTGTCCAGAAAATATCGCATCTGCTTCGCGGAAGATCCAAGGTATCCGACGGTCACGGGAACGAAACCCAAGATCTGGCTTGCACAAATTGGGACTGAAATCCCCTCGGACAACGCGGCCATCATCGGCAAGCGCGTGTTGGCCGATCAAATCGACGGGTTCAAGGTCATTCGCCCCACTGTCAACAGCGTCGAAATCACGGTTACGAAAAATGGTACGGTTAAAACAGCTCGCTTCCAAGATCGCACGATATCCGTCAGCCTGAAAACCAGCGTGCAGATTCCCTATTACGCGACGCGGCCGTGATGCCAGGGGACGTCGTCCATGTGATGTCAGGCTTTAGCATCCATGTCGTTGCTGGATCGAAATTTCAGTCGACGGCCGAGGGCAATCCCGGGCGCTTCCACAAGATGATAGGAGCACCACATCAGCGGCGCGAGGGCGGCGAGCCACACCGACAGAACAAGAACGCCCACCAGCGCAGGTGCGGTCGCGCTCCAACCGGACGGGATAAGGGACTCCGCGATGGTAACCGCGCCATGCAAGGTGAGCATGTGCAGCACGTAATAACTTCCCGAAATGAGCCCCAGCATACGCATGCTGCGCGCGCCGAGGAACGCGAAGGCAGGATGCTCGGGGCGATAGGCCACGAGCGAGACCAGAACCGCGGCCGCGGACGTCTCGCAAAGCGCCGACCATTGCGTGTAATATCCCAAGACAGAAGGTGACAGCAAAAAGACCGCCACCACACCGAGCAGCCATCGCTTAATCGACGCCTCCGGGAGCGTCGCCGTCCACGCGCGGACCACTGTCGGGATCAACATGCCGCAGACAAACGCGAACAAATATCGTGAAACCGGCGGCCACAACAGCCAGTGCGGCGAAAACGAGAGTAATCCCGTGAGCAGAGCCACTAGCACGAGGAACCTGATTCCTCACTGTCGCTGCGCGAAGTAGAGAAGAACGATTATTGGAGCCGTCAATAACTCGAGTTGGAGCGCCCACAGCACCGGCAACATCGACACGTCGATCAAAAGCAGATTTGCGACCACCTCGGCACCACCTGCGGCGCCAGCAACCGGAGGCCGTAGCCCGAAGAAGGCGACGAGGCAAATCGCGAACATCGCGATCGGATAAATGCGGAGAAACCGGGCCGCGTGAAAATCAATGAAGGCGCACGCAAACCCCTGCCGACCACGCTCAAGACACAAGTAGAGCACAAATCCGCTGATGACGAAGAACATCATCAACATCCCATGCCCGACGATGAGCGCAAGCAGCAACCCGCCGATTGTTTGCTGGAATGCGCCAACGCCTTCCCAGCGCGCATGCGGCAAAAGCGAGACGCCGTTCACGGCCAGACCGGAAAAATGCGTGGCGGCAACCATCAGCGCGCCGATACCGCGAAGCGACTCGACGCCGGCGAAGAATTGAAAGCGCGTACCGAGCGACACCCGCGCTTCTTCGCCAGGCGGATGGATCACCCTACCGTGAGCCTCGCCTGTACCCTTTCCGTGGGATGATGATCTACAACGTATGCACGGAATTCCATCCGGCCGGTGAGGGCAATGAAAAAGGCCGCTTCACTTTCCTACCATCCCATTTCAAGGTAGCGGAAGGTGAGCAGCCTCGTACATTCGGGTTTTCACCCGTAATCAGATGTCGTTATGCGGCAAGCAGCGTCGACATCAGGTCCGAAGCCGCCTTCTTGTCCATCCCGTTGGAGACGAGCAATTGCTCGGCATCCCCGGATTTCATCGTATTCGAGCTTCCGCTGCCGTCGAGCACTTCGACGTCCTTCTTGGAATCCACGAACAGCGCAAATGTCGTGCCCTGACCGAGATCCACCGTGGCGCTGTTTCCGTTCACCGAAATCGTGGGATTGCTGGCGGTGGCGGTGCTGGTCGTGGTCGCCGTGGAAGTTGACGTTGCAGTGCCACCCGATGAGGTGCTCGTGGAGCCGCCCAGGCTGCTGAGCAGGCCGCTGACGGGCTCGAAAGCAGTGCCCTGGCCGGTGTCGATGGGCGCGCTGCCGGTCGTCGGAGGCTGCTCGGCATCCACCGGATCGGCGGGGGCGTCGGGAGCGCTGGGCTCGCTGGCTCCGCTTGCCGCGATCAGGCTGCTGTCATCGCCCTTCTTGAGGTCCTTGACGACGTCCTTGGCCTCTTGTTTGCTCAGGTCGAGCTCCTCCTGGAGGGCGGCCTCGGCGTCGTTCTTCTTGGTGATGATGGTGTCGCCAGAGTCGGCGCCGGTGACGGTCACGTCATCCTTCTTGCCACCCAACAGGATGATGGTGTCATCTCCCTGGCTGGCGTCGATGTTGATGGTGTCGGTGCCCTTGCCGCCGGACGCGATGACCAGGTCGTCGCCCGCGCCGCCGTCGATGTTCAGCGTGTCGGTGCCGGTGCCGCCGCTGGCGATGACCAGATCTTCGCCAGCGCCTCCGCCGGCGTTTACTTCGTCATCTCCGGAGCCGCCGGATGCAATCACCTTGTCCTCGCCCGACCCGCCGGTCGCGGCCACCTCGTCTGCGCCCGTGCCGCCGGAGGCGAGCACGGTGTCGTTGCCGTCGTTGCCTTGCGCAACCACCTTGTCGTCGCCCTCGCCGCCGAAGGCAGCCGACGTGTCGTCGCCGGCGCCGCCGCTGGCGCGCACGTCGTCCGCGCCGGCGCCGCCGGACGCGATCACGGTGTCGGTGTCATTGCCGCCCTCCGCTACCACCGCGTCGTCGCCGTCGCCGCCGAACGCCTGCACCTTGTCGACGCCGTCACCGCCGAGCGCTGTCACTGAATCGTCGCCGCTGCCGCCGGAGGCGGTCACCGTATCGTTGTCGCCGTCCCCGGTGGCCAACACGGTGTCATTCCCCTCGCCGCCGAACGCCGAGACGGTGTCCACACCCTCGCCGCCGCTCGCGGTGACTTTGTCGTCACCCGCGCCACCCGAGGCCAACACTGTATCGTTGCCGGCGTCGCCGTTGGCCGTGACATCGTCGTTGCCGGCGCCGCCGAAGGCCGAAACGGTGTCGGTACCTTCCCCGCCGCTGGCGAATACGGTGTCGTCTCCGGCGCCGCCGGAGGCCACCACGGTGTCGTTGCCGGCCTCGCCGAGCGCGGTCACCACGTCGTTGCCGTCGCCGCCGTAAGCGGCTACGGTGTCAACGCCCTCGCCGCCGGTCGCGGTCACGTTGTCGTTGCCCGCGCCGCCGGCGGCCACCACGATGTCGTCGCCGGCATTACCCTCGGCCAGAATGGTGTCGTCACCCTCGTTGCCGAACGCGTAAATGCTGTCGTTGCCATTGCCGCCGGTCGCGTGGATGTTGTCGTCGCCCGCGCCGCCTGCGACCAGGACGTCGTCGTCGCCGTCGCCGCCGTTGACTTCGATCTGGTCGTTGCCGTCTCCGCCATTGATCTCGATGTGGTCGTCGCCTTCGTTGCCGTCGACCTTGAGGATGTCGTCGCCCGCACCGCCGTTGAGCGCGAGGTTGTCGTTGCCTTCGCCGCCCATCACGTGGATGTCGTCGTTGCCCGCCGTGCCGCTGACCGCAATGTTGTCGTCGCCCGACGTGCCGACGACGTCACTCGGACGGCCGTCCGTCTGCACTTCCGCGGGCTTGCCGTTGCCGTGTCCGCGGCCGCGACCGCTGACGTTCACCTCAAGCTTGTGGTCTGAGCCGCGCGACACGCGGATCTCCACATCGCCACTGGCACCCTGCAGCACGCGCCGACCGGTGCGATCGGTGACGCTGACGCTCTGCCCCTGCACGTCGTAACGAACATGGAGACCGCCGCTCTGACTGTCTTGCAGGGCCGGCGTGAACGACCGCTCGGAGCCGGTCGTTCGAATCAGCGAAGAGGGATAGGTGATTCAATCGCCGTCCCCTGGCCAGCAGGAGCACCTGCGCGGAGGGAGCCGGCGGGGAATCCTGAGTTTGTTACATCCTGGCAATCTTCCGGCAACACGAGCGTTGCCACGTCGCGAGGCCAGGCTGTGCAGTGGCACGTCACGGGCACGGTTGGTGGCGGATCGGTGCAAATACGGGCGCGTGAAACCAGGCCCGGAGGCCGGGCAACCGCGTCCTTCGGTGGCTCGGTC
>VGFD01000371.1 GCA_016868975.1 Armatimonadota bacterium
TCCCCGGCGTGCTGGCCGACCTGTGGATTCCCAGCCGCGACAAGAGCGTCGGACTGGTCGCGCTCGCGGAGGTCGCGACCATCACGCCCGGCCTGGTGCCCTCCGAGATCGATCGGTTCAATCGCCGCCGCGTGGTGACCATCGAGTCCGGCCTCACGAAGGAGATGCCGCTGGAAACCGCCACCCGACACGCGAAGCGAATCCTGGCCGACATGCACCTGCCCGCCGGATACGGCCTCAAGGAATCCGGCAAGAGCCTCGAGATGAAGGAGATGATGCTGTTCTCCTTTGAGTCGTTCGTGCTTTCGGTGGCGCTCATGTACATGGTGCTGGCCTCCCAGTTCGAGAACCTGCTCGATCCCATCATCATTCTGCTCACGCTTCCCCTGGCCGTTCCGTTTGCGCTGGTGTCGCTGACCGCCGCGCACATGACGCTCAACCTGTTCTCAATGCTGGGCCTCTTCCTGCTTTTCGGCGTGGTCAAGAAGAACGCCATCCTGCAGATCGATCGCACCAACGAGTTGATCGCTGGCGGCACGCCGCTCTACGACGCGGTGCTGCAGGCCAACAAGCAGCGCCTTCGGCCCATCCTCATGACCACCGTCACGCTCGTGGTGGCACTCATCCCAGCCGCCATGGCGGGCCCCACCGGCGCCACCCAGTCGCCCATGGCGGTGGTCGTGGTAGGCGGCCAGAGCATGTGCCTGCTCCTCACGCTGCTGCTGGTTCCGGCCGCGTCTTCGTACGCGGACCAGCTCAAGCAGATCGGCTCATGGCGCATCTGGCAGCGCCTGGGTTGGCGCCGCTCGGAGGAGACCTCGCCATGAGGCGGTGGATCGCGCTGGCCCTCTGCGTCATGCTGGCCGCGCCGGCCGGCGGGAATCCGTCCGCGCCGGCCCGCCCGAAGGTGCAGGGGACGGTCCGCCCAGTCCGGCCGGCCCGGCCACCGCGTCCGCCCAGGCGAGAGCCGGCGCCGCTGCCGATCCCCTACAAGATGGACGAGCTCGTCATCCAGCCGGTCAGCAACGACATTCTGCCCCCCCGCAAGACGGATCCGTCGAAGCCGACGCTGACCCTGAACGACAGCCTGCGGATGGGGCTGCAACATCCGGCGGTCATGGTGGCGCGGACGCAAGTGAAAGTCGCGCGGGCCGACATGAAGATCGCAGCATCGGCATTTTACCCCCAGCTCGCGCTCCAGCCGCAGCAACAGTGGGGTATCGACCCGACGGATGGCGACCAGTTCTACACCAGCGTCGCTTTCGTGTTGAACAGTACCCTCGTCGACTTCGGCCAGCGAGGGGCGCAGCTGAGCGCGACACAGGCCAATCTGCGGGCCGCCGTCCTCAGCTTCCAGAACGCCTGGATCGGGCAGACCCAACAAATCCGCGCCGCCTACGCGGAGGTCTTGCGCGCGGAGTACCTGGTGGCCATTCAACTCGACAGCATCTCGCGCTCCAAGCTGAACCTGGATTCCACCCGCGGCCTCTACCTGGGCGGCGTGAAGGCCATGTCCGACGTCATCAGCGCGCGGGTGCAGCTCTCCGAAGCCATCGTGACCTACGAGACCGCGCAGGCCACCCTGAACCAGGACAAGGCCAAGCTGGCCAACGCCATCGGCGTTCCGCTGGAAACCGTTCTGCAGTACGAACTGGAGGACGTCCTGCGCACCCACAAGCACCTTCCGGATCGGGCCGAGGCCATCGCCACCCTGAACCGCTCGCATCCCCAGCTCACCAACCTGGACCAGCAGGCGACCTACAACCGGTACAGCGCCAAGGCCGCCCGCATGAACACGCTCCCCTCGCTCTCAACCGCCGCGGCCCTGGGCGTGAAGTACGGGCCGCCGCAGTCCTCGGCGCCAGCGCCCCCGGTCTTCCCACCGCCCTTCGAGCGGCTCAACGAGATTTTCGGCGGCGGAGACAACAGCGGTAACCCCGGCACGAACCAGCTCTACTGGACCATCCAGGTTACCCTGAACATCCCCATCATCGCCGCCAACTATGGGCCGCAGGGCGATAAATTCGACGCTACCGCCGAGCAGCTCACCTACCAGCGGAAGGTGCAGGAGATGCTCCTCGTCCAGCAGCTCGATGCTGCCATCGCCGCCATCAACGGAGCGAACAAGCGCATGATGGCCGCCGCGGATGGTGTCGTGCAGGCCATCGAGAACAACAACCTGGCCTACAAGCGATACTGCTCGGGATTGAGCGACATCACCGAGCTGGTGCAGGCGCGCGGCTTTCTCAACGACATCCGCACCGACTTCGTGAACGCCCTGGCCGATCTGCGCATTGCCCAGTCGCAGTACCTGCAGTCGGCGGGAGAGGTAATCGTGCCGGCGCCACTGGCTTCCGAGAAGCCATCCCAGACGCTCCTGCCGCCCTATCCGGGGGGAGTGATGGGTCCCGGCGCGGCGCCCTCCCCGGCACCTACCCTCCCAATTCCAGAGAGCACCCTGCCTCCACCCATATCCCCGGAGACACCGGTTCCGGATATCTCGCCGTTCCCGGTGGGGCCGAAAGAGTACCCGCTGCCTCAGTGAAGATTCTCTTCTACGGCCATGTACTGGGCCTTGGGCTGGGACACTATGCGCGCAGCGTGCGGCTCGCCGAAGCCGCACTTGAAGTCGGCTTCGAGGCGGTGGTCACCAGCGGAGGCAGGGCCGGCGCCCTGGTTCCGCGCCGCCCCGAGGTTGGCGTGTTGGAGCTGTCGGAAGCCAGCCTGGGGGACGTCAGCGACCCGGCCTGGCAGGCCCGCGAGCGCACGCTTCTGGCGTACTGCCGCGAGGCACGGCCAGACGTGGTGGTGGTGGATGCGCTGCCTTTCGGAGCCCGGGGCGAGCTGGCGGGCGTGCTGCTGGCCGCTCAGGAAGAGGGCTGGTCCACCCGCCTCTTCTGGGGACTTCCCTACAGCAAGGCCGTGGAAGGGCCTGTGCGGAATCCCCGTCTGCGGCGTGCGATGGCTGGCTACACGGGCGTCCTGGCCTATGCGGAACGCGACTGGATGGATCCGTTTCCGGACTATGCGGCCTTTGGCTTGCCCGGCGTCGCCGAGCACGTGGGGATGGTGACCGCCGCCGTCGCGCCAGCCGAGGGACCTCCGGTGTTGCTCTGCGTCATCGGCAGCGGGCGGGTCAGCGACGACGTCGTGCTGCAGAGCTTCGTGGCATCCGCCGGCCCGCTGGCCGAAGCGCGTGGCCTGGGCCTGCGATTCGTTGCCGGTCCCATGGCGGATATGGACCGACTGGCCGGGCTGGCACGCGGCTGCGATCGCCTGGATCTGGTCCAGGCGTGCAGCGTGGAGGAGGCGGCCCGTGACGCGGCCGTGGTCGTGTCTCGCGTCGGCTACAACTCCGCGTTCACGCTGGCCCGCACCGACATCCCGCTCGTCCTGGCGCCCGCCACCCTCGCCGAGCAGACTCGGCGCGCGAGCCTCCTGGCGGAGCTGGACGGCATCTGGACTTGCCCGCAGGACGCGCTCGAATCCCGCTTGCCCGCGCTCCTCGAGGCGGCCCTGGCGCGCGGGCGCACGCCTCGTTCCCTTCCCTTCCGGGTCGACGGCGCACAGCGCGCGGCGCGACGATTTCGAGCCGCCGCCGTCCAGATGGGAGGGGTCAAGGGATGAAGCTTCACGCGCACCTGGTCGGGCGAAGCGACGAATGCACGGGGGGGCCAGGGGGCGCCGAAGATGACTCACCCTGGATCAGACCCATGATCCGCTTGAGCGCGCTCTTTTCCGCGATGGGCGGCATGCGCGTGACCATCCACCAGCCGCCCGGCATGCCAGCGCCGGGCGACGATTCGGAAGCGCACCGCCTGTTCTTCGTCTCCCTGCGCAACGCCATGACGGGTATCAAGCGCCGGGAGGGCGACTACCAGCATGTGCTGATCTCCTTCTACCTGACCGACGCCGGCTACGTGGCGCAGCAGGTGGCCGATGGCCTGGAGCTGCCGCACGTCGCCTGTATCCGCGGTGAGGATTTCAACCGTGACTTTCGGAGCCCGGAGAACTGGGCGGGGATGCTGTACGTGCTGCGGCGCGCAGCCGTGGTGGTCACCGCCAATCGAGAGCAGGAGCTGAGCCTGCGCCCTTTGACGGGCCCGCTCACGCGCTTGCACACAATTCCCGACGCCCTTCCCGAGCCGCTGGAGATTCCGCGTTGGACGCGGACGCCCGGTGCGGCTGTACGCCTCATTACCGACAGCGGATTCGCGCGCTCCAAAGCCACCCACATGCTGCTGGGCGCCTTCGCAAACCTTCGCCGCGACGGGCTGCCATTGCGTTTGATGGTAGCCGGGCCTACCGAGGCTGCCGCCGCCGACTGGTGGTCCGCCCGGTCCGCGGAACACGCGCGGGAGTTCGCCCCTGACTTCAGCGCGCCGGGTCCGCTGTCGACCGAAGCGCTCGTCGAGCACATGGCGCGCGCCGACGTCTACTGCTCGGCCTCGCTGGGAGAGGGATGCGCCAGTGGTCTCGCGATTGCGCTCTGCATGGGGATGCCCGCGGTGGCGACACTGACGGGCGTCGTTCCCGAGATCCGAGGCGACGCCCCTCGCCTCGCTGCCGTTCCAGCCGCTGATCCGGAAGCCTTCGAGAAGGCGCTCCGCAAGCAAGCGGAGGCGGTGCGCCGCGGCGCATTCGACGGGCCCGATGCCTCGGCCGATCACTTCCGTCAATTTTTCGCATCGACCCGCGAGCGGGAGGGATGGGCGCGCGTGTTCGAGCATCTCCTGCGGCATCCGGCGGTCGTGATCCGACAGCCGCAAAAACGAGTGATGTTCCTGGTCAGCGACGGGGACGGCGTGGGGCACCTGAAGCGCGTCGCGCACCTGGCGGGCGCAGTGCAAGGGCCGTGCGCGGCGCTGATCGTCAGCGGGCACCGGGAGGCTGCCTGGATGACGCCGGAGGCGTGCGAATACGTGCACCTGCCAGGCTTCGACAGCCTGCTGCCGGAGCGCGCGGACTACTGGAGCCGCCATCCTTTCATGACCGTGGGGCGGGTGGAGGCCGTGGCGTTGCGGCGCTCGCTGGTGAGATCCGTTGTCGATTCCTTCAAGCCGGACGCGCTCGTGGTCGAGTCCGCTCCGCGCGGGCGGCACGGGGAGTTGGAAGAGATCGTCCGCGATCATGCCGGCCCGAAGATCTTCCTGGCGCGCGGCATCCCCGACAATGCCTGGGAAGCAGACCTCGAGTGGCACGCCTGGGAGACCGAGAGGTCTTTCTTGAGCTGCTACGATCGGGTGCTGGTGGCATCGGATCCGCGGGTCCGGGAGGCTCCGGACATTTCCGAGAAGCTCGGCTACATCGGCTTCATCAGCGAGCCGGTGACCCTCGATCAGCGCCTCCGCGTCCGCGTGGAGCGGGGCGTCCCGGCGGGGGATCGCTGGGTCGTCTGCTCGGCCGGCGGCGGCGCCCGGGGCGAGGAGTTGATCGACGCCTGTCTCGCGCTGGCACGGGAAATGCCGTCGCTGCACTTCGACGTCGTGTGCGGTCCGCGCAGCCGGCGTTGGGAGTGGACGAGTCGGGACGCGGCCCGCGACGGCCGTATCGCCCTGTCGCGCGAGACGCGCGGGCTTCCGCTGCTGCATGCCTCGGCCGACGTGGTGATCTGCGGCGGCGGGTACAGCACGCTGGTGGAGGCGATGGAGGGCGGCGCGCGCATCCTTGACCCGGTAAGCCGCAACCCTGGCCTGCGCCGCCGTCGTCGCGCTGATCATCTACTGGCCGGTCTTCCAGGTCGGCTTCGTGGGCGATGACTTCGCCATGTTCTGGGTGGTGTCCGGGATCGCCT
>VGFD01000372.1 GCA_016868975.1 Armatimonadota bacterium
ATGTAGGGTCCTTTTTTGACCGAACGTGACATTTGCCGTACTCCCTTATAGAGAAATTACCTGGGGGTCCAGGGGGCGCCGAAGGTGACTCCCCCTGGATCAGACCCCGAATCAACTATTTCTTGCGGCGGCGCACGATAAAGCGCGACGTCGGATTCTTGCTCTTGCGCGTCTTCAGGCCGTACGTCGGCTTGCCCCACGGAGTCGTGGAGGGACGGCCCGGCGTCGAGCGCGCCTCGCCACCACCGTGCGGGTGGTCGCAGGGGTTGGTGGCCACGCCGCGGATGTGCGGGCGCTTGCCCAGCCAGCGGCTGCGGCCGGCTTTGCCGATGGACACGTTCTCGTGCTCCACGTTGCCGACCTGGCCGATAGTGGCCCGGCAGTGGATGCTCACCAGGCGCACCTCGCCCGACGGGAGCCGGATGTGCGCCATGTGGCTTTCCTTCGCCATCAACTGCGCGGAGGTTCCGGCCGAGCGGGCCAGTTGCGCGCCGCGGTTGGGCTGCAGCTCCACGTTGTGAATCGTCGTGCCGACCGGGATGGCGATCAGGGGCATCGCGTTGCCCACCTTGATGTCCACGCCCTCGTCGCCGCTGATCACCTTGGCGCCCGGGGTCAGGCCCAGGGGCGCCAGGATGTAGCGCTTCTCGCCGTCCGAGTAGTGCAGCAGGGCGATGCGCGCCGAGCGGTTGGGATCGTACTCGATCGCCGCCACCTTGGCCACGACGTTGTCCTTGCGCCGCTTCCAGTCGATGATGCGGTACATGCGCTTGACGCCGCCGCCCCGATGGCGCGCGGTGACGCGACCCTGGGCGTTGCGCCCGCCGCTCGACTTGAGCGGCACCAGCAGCTTCTCCTCAGGGGCCTTCTTGGTGAGGCCCTTGAAGTCGGAGACGCTCATGAACCGGCGGCCCGGCGACGTTGCGTTGAATTTCTTGGTAGGCATTGCTATCCTCCGAATTTTCCCTGGCCGACAACTATTGCTCGAAGTAGTTGACGCCGGCGATCTCGATCTTCTGGCCCTCTTTGAGCGTGACGACGGCCTTTTTCCAGTCGCTCTTGTGGCCGTGATAACGGCGGCTCCAGCGGCGCGGCTTGCCCTTCACGTTGAGGGTGTTGATCTTGAGCACCTTGACCTTGAAGATCTCCTCGACGGCGCTGCGAATCTCGCACTTGTTCGCCCTGGGATCCACCGCGAAGGTGTACTTGTTCTCAGTGGAGAGGTTGATGCTCTTCTCACTGATGATGGGGCGCAGGATGATATCCCGCGCGGTGCGGTTGGGAAGCAGTTGGGTCTGGCTCACGACAAAGCCTCCTCGATGCTCTGGATGGCGTCTTTGGTAAGCACCACGCGGCGATACTTCAGGACGTCATAAACGTTGATCTGGTTGGTCGTGACGACCTTCACGTTGGGCAGGTTGCGCGCCGAGCGCTCGACGAAGTCGTTGCGCTCGTTCACCACCACCAGCGCCTTGTGGGTAGCCACGCGGGTCGCCCGGCGGGTGCTCTGGAGCTGCTGGTCCCACTTCTCGGCGAGCAGCGCCCGGTCGGTGACCTTGAGCGCTTCCAGCACCTGCGCGAACGCGCGGGTACGGTACTCGGTCAGGGCCAGGGCGTCCAGGGCCACGATACCGTTGCTGGCCAGCTTCGACGAGAGCGCCGACTTGAGCGCCAGGCGGCGCATCTTGCGGGGCATCGCCTGGACGTACGAGCGCGGGTGCGGGCCGTGGGCCACGCCGCCTTTGCGCCAGATTGGGGAGCGGGTTGAGCCGTGGCGGGCGCGCCCGGTGCCCTTCTGGCGCCAGGGCTTGCGTCCGCCCCCGCGGACTTCGCCGCGGTCCTTGGTGTCCGCGCTGCCGGCCCGCCGGTTGGCCAGGTGGCGAATCACGGCCTGGTGCATGAGATCAGGGCGAAGCTCCGCGCCGAACACGTCGTCGCTCAACTCGACCTTTCCGACCGTGGCGCCTTTGATGTCAAATAAATCGAGAGTAGGCATCTCTGATTCTCCTAAGCCTTCACGGAGTTCTTGAGAACTACGAGCGAGTTTATGGCCCCGGGCACCGAGCCGCGCACCAGGATGAGGTTGCGCGGCAGGTCCACCTTGACCACCTTGAGGCCCTGCGCGGTGACGCGCACGGCGCCCATGTGACCCGGTTTGCGGGTGCCTTTGATGGTGCGCGCCGCGTCGGTGGAGCCCGACGAAGCCGGTTGGCGGTGCGTCATCGAGCCGTGGCTCCGCGGGCCGCCGCCGAAATTGTGGCGCTTCATGGTGCCCTGGAAGCCCTTGCCCTTGGAGGTCCCCACCACGTCGACCAGGTCGCCCTCGGCGAAGATGTCCGCCTTGATCTCCTGGCCTACCTGGTAGGCGTCGGTGTCCGAAAACTTGACTTCGCGGACGTAGCGCGCGGGGGCGACGCCCTGCTTCTTAAACCAGCCGGCCACCGGCTTGGTGACGCGGCGCTCCTTGACGGCGCCCAGCCCGAGCTGCAGCGAGGTATAGCCGTCCTTCTCCTGCGTCCGCTTGCCAGCGACCACGCAGGGACCGGCCTCGATCACCGTCACCGGGATGGCGCTCCCGTCCTGACCGATAATCTGGGTCATCCCCAGCTTCTTGCCCAGGATGCCTTTTTGGGCACTCATGTTTGACCTCCTCGCAGCCGATCGCGTCAACCGCAATCGACAGACGATTTTAATCCAAAATTTTATCCAGCGTCCGTTGCCAGAATGTTAAACTTTCGTTCGATCCCCACGCTGCGGTGCGGGGCCCGCTAGCCTTTGATCTCGATGTCGACGCCGGCCGGAAGACTCATGTTCATCAACGACTCGATGGTCTTCTGCGTCGGATCGAAATAGATGTCGATGAGGCGCTTGTGCGTGCGGATCTCGAAGTGCTCGCGGGACTTCTTGTCCACGTGCGGGGAGCGGAGCACGCACCAGACGTTCTTCTCGGTGGGCAGCGGCACCGGTCCGGAAATGTTCGCGCCGGTCTTGCGCGCGATGTCGGAGATCTTCTCCGCGGATTCGTCCAGGATGCGGTGGTCATACGCCTTCAAGCGGATTCTCATTCTCTGCTTGGCCATGGGAATTTCTCCTAAAAAATGTGCTCGCTTTAGCGCGAGTCGCCTCATCGATTCATCTGTCAAAGGTCGGTTTCCGAGAGCCGCTCGGAGCGGTCGCTGTCGATAACGAACCAGGGCCACGGTGGCCGAAGCCCCCGTGGCCCTGTCGCAAAACTAGTTCTTGACCTCGGTCACCACGCCCGCGCCCACGGTGCGGCCGCCTTCGCGGATGGCGAAGCGGAGGCCCTGCTCCATGGCGATGGGCTGGATGAGCTCGACGTCGAGGTTGATGTTGTCACCAGGCATGACCATCTCGACGCCTTCCGGCATCGTGATCGCGCCGGTCACGTCGGTGGTGCGGAAGTAGAACTGGGGACGGTAGTTATTGAAGAACGGCGTGTGGCGGCCGCCTTCCTCTTTGCTCAGCACGTACACCTCAGCCTTGAACTTGGTGTGCGGCTTGATCGAGCCGGGCTTGGCGAGAACCTGGCCGCGCTCGATGTCCTTGCGCTCCACGCCGCGCAGCAGCACGCCGACGTTGTCGCCCGCGCGGCCCTCGTCGAGGATCTTGCGGAACATTTCAACGCCCGTCACCACGGTCTTGCGGGTCTTCTCGTGGATGCCCACGATCTCGATTTCCTCGCCGACCTTCACGATACCGCGCTCGACGCGACCGGTGGCCACGGTGCCGCGGCCGGTGATGGTGAAGACGTCTTCCACCGGCATCAGGAACGGCTTGTCAACCGGGCGCTCCGGCGTCGGGATGTAGCTGTCCACGGCGTCCATGAGCTCGACGATCTTGGCCACCCAGGGGCTGTCCAGCTTGCCGGCCAGCGAGTCCTCGAGGCCCTTCAGGCCGGAGCCCTTGACGATGGGGATGTCGTCGCCGGGGAACTCATACGAGCTGAGCAGGTCGCGCAGCTCGAGCTCGACCAGCTCGATCAGCTCGGGGTCTTCCACCTGGTCGACCTTGTTGAGGAACACGACGATATACGGCACGTTCACCTGGCGGGCCAGGAGGATGTGTTCGCGGGTCTGCGGCATCGGGCCGTCGGTGGCGGCAACCACCAGGATCGCTCCGTCCATCTGGGCGGCGCCGGTGATCATGTTCTTGATGTAATCCGCGTGGCCCGGGCAGTCGACGTGCGCGTAGTGGCGCTTGTCCGTCTCGTACTCGGCGTGGTAGATGGCAATCGTGATGCCGCGCTCTTTCTCTTCGGGAGCGTTGTCGATCTCGTCGACGTTCAGACCCTTCTTGCCCTGGCGCTGCGCGAGGACGTTGGTGATCGCGGCGGTCAAGGTGGTCTTGCCGTGATCGACGTGTCCGATGGTCCCGATATTGACGTGCGGCTTCGTTCTCTCGAACTTCTGCTTTGCCATTTTGCTGTTCTACCTCCTCAGGTGTTGTCTTGAGACGTCATAAGGTTTTAAGGTTGCAGCTGGGGGAGGTCCCCCACGGGGTTATCTGCCGTAGAGCTTTGCGATAATCTCCTCGGCGAGGTTCTTGGGCACTTCCTCGTACCGCGCGAACTCCATCGAGTAGGTGCCGCGGCCCTGCGTTACTGAGCGCAGATCCGTGGCGTAGCCGAACATGCTGGAGAGCGGCACGTACGCCTTGATGAGCTGGCTGGTGCCCTGCATCTCCATGCCTTCGATCTTGGCACGGCGGCCATTGAGGTCGCCGATGACGTCGCCCATGTTCTGCTCGGGCACGACGACCTCGACCCGCATGATAGGCTCCTTCAAGTAGCACTCGTTGCGCTGCAGCGCGTCTTTCAACGCCATGCTGCCGGCGATCTTGAACGCCATCTCGTTGGAGTCCACCTCGTGGTAGGAGCCGTCCAGCAGCGTGGCGCGGATGTCGACCACCGGGAAGGCGGCCAGCTTGCCGGTTTCCAGCGCGTCTTCGATGCCCTGCTTGATCGGGTTGATGTATTCCTTGGGAATAACGCCGCCCACGATCTTGCTGACGAACTCAAACCCGCCGCCCAGGGGCAGCGGCTCGATCTCGATGACCGCGTGGCCGTACTGGCCGCGGCCGCCGCTCTGGCGCACGAAGCGTCCCTCGCCCTTGCTGGTGCGGCGGATCGCCTCTTTGTAAGCCACCTGCGGCTTGCCGACGTTGGCCGCGACGTTGAACTCGCGCAGCAGGCGGTCGACGATGATTTCCAGATGGAGCTCGCCCATTCCGGAAATGATGGTCTGGCCGGTGTCCGTGTCGGTCCGCATGCGGAACGTCGGGTCCTCGTCGAGCAGCTTGCCCAGCGCGATGCCCAGCTTGTCCTGGTCGCCCTTGGTCTTGGGCTCGATGGCGACCGAGATGACCGGCTCGGGGAACACGATGGACTCGAGCATCACGGGATTCTTCTCATCGCACAGGGTGTCACCGGTGGCGGTGAGCTTGAGTCCCACGGCGGCGGCCAGGTCGCCCGCGCCGATCTCGGTGATGTCCTCGCGATGGTCGGCGTGCATCCGCAGGATGCGGCCGATGCGCTCGCGCTTGTCCTTGGCCGAGTTGTAGACCGCCGTGCCGGCCTTGAGGGTGCCGGAATACACGCGGAAATAGGTCAATTTCCCGACGTACGGATCGGACGTGATCTTGAAGGCAAGGGCGGAAAACGGCTCGTCGAACGACGCCTTGCGCTCGACTTCCTGGTCGTTGTCCGGATTGATGCCGGTCACCGGAGGAACGTCCAGGGGCGAGGGCAAGAAATCCACGATGGAGTCGAGCAG
>VGFD01000373.1 GCA_016868975.1 Armatimonadota bacterium
GCGAATCTGGCTGGCCGGCTTCCAGACCCTCCTCACCATGCTGGGCCTGGTGTCGGCGGCCCTGACCATCGTGCTGAAAGACGTGCTGATCAACCTGGCCGGGTGGGTTTTCATCATGCTGCGCAAGCCCTTTCGGGTGGGCTCGCGGGTACAGATTGACCGGTTCTCCGGCGACGTGGTGGATATCGGGTTGTTCCAGTTCGCGCTGATGGAAATCAAGGAGCAGAGCACCGGACGCATCCTGCACATTCCAAACGGGCTGGTGTACGTGCACACGGTAGCCACTATCAGTGACGCGTTTCCATTCTTGTGGAACGAGATTCCGCTCACCTTGACGCTGGACAGCGACTGGGAGAAGGCGCGCGCCTTGCTCATCCAAATCGTTACGCGGGAGGCCGAATCTCTGCAGGAGCAGGTGCATGATTGCGTGATGGCGGCAACCCACGAATACATGATTCACCTCGGGGTGACGACACCGATGGTTTACTTGAGCGTGACCGCGGACGGCGTCATGCTCACCATGCGCTATCTTTGCGAGCCGCGCAACCGGCGCGACAGTGAGATGCGCATGTGGGAGGCGGTGCTGCGCGCCTTCAAGGGCGAAGAAAATATCCATTTGCGAGGGACCCCGTCGCAGGTGCCAGTCGCGCCGCGGTTGGAGCCGACGGTGGGTGTGCCGGAGGTCAGCGGCTGAGGATCCGCCGCAGGCAATCGAGCCTGTTTGGCATCGGTTTCTGAAAGAGCCAGTTCACGTCCATCCAGAAACCGGGCAGCACGTCCGAACGAAAAATACCGACCTCATCCACCGTCATCGCCTCGTATCCAGGTTGCCCCAGTCGCCAGAACTGCGCACGCTTGACGAGGGAGTCAACGATCCAGTACTCGCGTACCCCCGTCTCTTCGTAGAGTTTCTTCTTCCTCCCATAGTCCCGAGACTTGCTGTCCCGGGCAACCACTTCCACCACGAGATCTGGTGGGCCCAGGCCCTCCCGTTCGGTCAGTACGCTGTCCACGCGGGACTGTGCAACGAACCCCAGGTCCGGCTCTGGGGCATTTCGCTCGCCCAGGCGATACGCGAAACGCGACAGCGTAACCTTACCCAGATCGCGACCTTCCGCGAAGCCGCCGACCAGGAAGTACAGGAAGCCGTTGAGCTGGTCGGCTAGCAGGGTATCCGGAGAGGCCACGTGTATCACCCCGTCGATGAGATCTGCCTTCTGGCCGTCTTCAATCAATTCGTAGAACTCATCAACGGTGTACAAACGCGGCTGTGGCTGAAGCATAGACCCGGGATGATTCGCCTCCGGCCGGGACGCCCCTCCCCCAGGTTCAAAGGGATTCTCCCCTGCTCTGCGAAGCCTCCGCGCATGTCTCGGTGGATCCTGGCAATCGTGCTTCTCTGCGTGCTCGCTGGCGTGGCCATCGCGCAATCCGCTCCCGACGTGCCCGTCGATCCACGGGTGCGGCCGGCATTTCCCACGGCACCACCACCGCCCATCCCCGACACGCCTCCGGTAAATAACCCGGCCGTCACTGGAGACGTGCAGGCCGTGGAAATTCCGCTGATCCAGGGATGGAACCTGATCAGCCTGCCCTTCATCGCGGTTTCGCGCGTCGAAGGATTTAACCGAGCCTGGCTCCAGATCGCCGCGAGCCAGTACGTGCCCATCGACCCGGTGCACGATCCGGCCTCCATCGCCGCCGGTCGCGCGTACCTCGCCTGGGCCGATCAGCCGGCCACCGCGCGCGTCGTCGGCGTGCTCAACCAGGGGCAGCCATTTGAAACACGGCTCTACGCCGGCTGGAATTTGCTGTGCTGCCCGTCGGGCACGCCAGTCGCGCTCGATTCGCTGACCGTCAGCCGGGTCGGCAACACCCGGCGCTTTGAGGACGCTCTGGGCGCCGCCGCTACGTCGTGGATATTCTCAAACTGCCGCCAGTTTGACGGGCAGGCCGTCCAGGAGATTCCCATGAGCGGCGCTTCTCTGGCGCCCGGAAAAGTGGTCGGCATTTTCGCCTGGGGCGACTGCGAGCTGCATTGGAACGTCCGATCGGTTGGCGCGGCGCCGCGAATCCAGCAAATTACTCCAGACCCGGTGGTTCCCGGACAGAGGGCGGTCATCGAAGGCAGCGGATTCGGCATTCCCGGCGCCGGCATTATCACGGTCAACGGATTTCCGGCGCAGCCAGAAAATGTCGTATCGTGGAGCGACACGCGCATTGAGGTGAACGTTCCGCCCGGCGCGCCGCCCGGAAAAACACGCAAAGTAGCGATCCTGGTGAACCGTGTCCCCAGCAATGCACTCGACGTCCGCATTGCGGCTGCGCCAAAAATCAGCGGCCGGGCACTGGGCGCCCTCACCGGGATGGTCACCGACGCATCCGGTCGGCCCCTGGCGGGCACGCAGGTCATGCTCGACGACGGCCAGTCAGCCGTCACCTCCGCGGACGGAAAATTCCGCATCGATAACTTGCCCGCCGACCGCTACGTGGCCTACGTCAGCCGGGCCGGCTACAAGACCGGTACCGGCCAGATCCAGGTGGGCCCCGGCGAAACCCGCTCGCTGCGCGTGAGCCTGTCACCGGAGCCGGTGCCTGGCACAACAACCCCCACGCGCGCCGCGGAACCAAGATCGCCCGAGCAATCCACCACCCTCACGGTGGCCGGATATCCCTGGAACAGCGGCGGCAAGCGCTACTACGTGAAGAAAATCGTCGCCTGGGAGTATGGCAACAGCGGCCGCGAATGGCGCGACTCCTGGTGGAGCGACACCGGCAATTCCAGCGTCGAGCTGAAGTGCAGCCCGGTGTACGTGGGCCGCAGCTACCGCGTCATCATCACCTGGGTCGACGCCGAGGGCAACGAGAAGAACGGCGGCTGGAACCCGGAAATCTGGAAGCGCGACCAGCGCGAGTCGTATTATAACCCCTGACCGACCGAATCCCATCCGGCCTGGTTGGAAGAAGTATCAATTCGATCTGCTCTGCAAGTAAATCGCTATCGTTTCACGCGCACGCCAATTCAGAGTAGAGTAATACCCAGAGCGCGACTTTTATCACCGCCGTGAAAGTTGTGGAGCCTGGGCGAGTGTGCTATCATCTCCCCATAACGGTATGGAGTGCGGCGGATTGGCGTCCGCAATTTATATGTTCCTCACACACGGATGTGGGAGCCTGTCGTCCGTCGAATTATAGTAGCGGAAGGGCTGGAGTGTATGCTGCAGATGGAGAGGTCGATCCCGTTGCGGGTTCTTCTGATTGAAAATAATCCTGATGACGTTGCATCCATTCAACATTTGCTGTCCCACAACGAAACCGAGATCGGATCCACGGTGACCGCTCCCACCCTGGCCGAGGGCCTGCGCCGCCTGGCCAGTGCCCCCTTTGACGTGGTGCTTCTCGACCTTGACCTGCCCGACAGCAACGGTCTGGAGACCTGCGCGAAGGCGCACGCCACCGTCCCCCACGTGCCCCTGGTCGTCCTGACCGCGTCGGACAGTGCCAGCCTCGCCCACAGAGCGCTCGAGGCCGGTGCCCAGGACTTCCTGGTGAAGGGCGAGATCGACCGTCACGTGCTTCTCCGCTCCATGCGTTACGCGGTGGAGCGCCACCAGTACCAGCTCGCGCTGGCCCAGAGCGAGTCACGCCTGCGCAGCATCAGCAGCATCATAGAGGTGAACGCCGACGCCCTGCTGCTGATTGACGACGAGTCGCGCATCGTGTTCGCCAATCCCGCCGCGGAGGTGCTCCTCGAGTTGCCGGCCCAGGAACTGGTGGGCCAGCCCTTCCGCCATCCCCTCCAGCCCGGCGTCACCGCGCGTCTGCAGTTGGTGGCGCACGACGGCACCCGGCGGGTCACCGAGATTACGGCGGCCGAAACCGAATACGGCGGTCGCCACGCCATCCTCGCCTCGATCCGCGACGTGACCGCGCAGGTCGGGGCCCAATCCGAACGTCTGAAGAACCAGCAGATTCAGAAAATGGCCGTGCTGGCGGGAGGGCTGGCGCACGACTTCAACAACTTCCTCACCACCGTCAGCCTCAATCTCCACCTCGTGAAACGGCGCAGCAACAACGTGGACACCGTGGCCATCATCGAGGACATCGAGTGGTCGCTGGGCTGCGCGCGCAATCTCACCCAGCAGCTCCTTAGAGGGTGTGCGAACAGGCTCGTGTGTTGAAGGATTTCATAACATATCGCGACGAGACCTGATAGCACAATACCAAGAGCGTGACTTTCATTACTGCCGTGAAAGTTGCGGGGGCCTGGGCGAGTGTGCTATAATCTGCCCGTATGGTATGTAGGGTGGCGGGCTGTCGTCCGCAATTTGCATATTCATCACACACGGATGTGGGAGCCTGGCGTCCGGCCGTCGATTTGTGGTAGTGGCGCGCTGGCCCCTGTGGGCGCAGGCCCTTATCCTGGCCCTGCTGGGTTTGACGTTCCGCGTCGTCTTTTTCGCCGGACTTTTCATCGACGTCGACGCCTACGGCTTTCTCCGCATGGCCGAGGACTTCCGGGCCGGGCTGCAGAACGGCGACGTGTGGAGCCAGCCGTGGAGCGCCAGCCAGTATTACACCGCGGAATACTGGCCGGCCGCGTTCAGCCTCTGCACGGCGGCCTTTTCGCTGATTACCGGCTCGGTGGCCGACGCCGCCTGGCTGCTGGGGATTTTTCTCGGCACCGCGCTCGTCCTGGTCGCGCTGATGCTGGGCCGCGACGTGGCCGGCCCGCTCGGCGGCCTGATGGCCGGGGCGCTTGCCGCCTGCAATCCCATGCTCGTGTGGTACTCCCAGGTGCCGCGCACGGAGGCGCTCTACGTGCCGCTGTACGGCGCCGGTGTCTGGCTGGTGGCGCGCGCCTCGCTGGCCCCTCGGGGCGTCTGGGCGTTCGCCGCCGGACTGGTCTGGGGCCTTGCGTGCTGCACGCGCTGGGAAGCGATGATGGGGGCCGCGCTCGCGTTCGCGGTGCTGCTGGTGGGGGCTTTGCGACGGAAGCTTCCCTGGTGGCGCGTGCCGCTGTTCCTGCTGGGCTTCTGGCTGGTATATGCGCCTTGCTTTGCCTTCCTCTGGCGCTTGAACGACGGCCCCGCGGTGACCCCGCCCGCCAAGCGGCAGCACGACACCCTGGAGATGCTCTGGATCGTGCGCGCCACGCCGCCTTCCGCATTCGTGCGCGGAGGACAGGCATCCGGCGAGGAGTTTCTACGCCGTTTCGGGCTGCATGGCGAGTATCGCTACGATCCGTCGGTGGACGTCAGTCCCCAGGTGGCGGCGATGCTGCCGCGCATCGTCGTGTCGATGTGCTACGCCATTCCAGCCTGCGCGCACGACGTGCTGCTCAACCTGTCGCCGCTCCTGTTGATCTTCGCCCTGCTGGGCGCCCGAGCCGCCTGGCAGAAGGCCCAAACCCGCATCGTGGCGATCTTTCTGTTGCCCGCGGTGGCCTATTTCGCGCTGATCTTCTGGGATCCGCACCCGCGCTACTGGGGTTCGTTCGTGCTGCCGACGATTGTCCTCGCGGCGGCCTGGGTGGCCCGCGGGGAATGGCGCGGCGGCGGCCTTGCGGCTTTTGCCTTCACGGTGTTTCTCATGTTGTCGTGGAGCTATCCGGCCCCATCCCATCCGGATGACCACATGCTGGCGATTGGGCCGTACCGGCTCTCCGAGCAACTCCGACTGGCCTTGCAGGATCCCCAGTTGCTGGGCGAGCCGTACTACCTGCCGGCGCGGTTGTTCGTCACGGGGCTGAGCCTTGCGCTGCTGTGTGGACTCCAGG
>VGFD01000374.1 GCA_016868975.1 Armatimonadota bacterium
TCCACGACACCATACTCAGTGTGGTCGCATGGCGCCGCACTCTGTGGGTGTCACCGCCGACACCGTATCGCCCAGCCGTCCAGAACCACGCCTTTCGCACCACGAGACGCGAGAGTGTCTACCACGGACAAAGAGGCTGAGAGCGGGTGGGGGCTCGGCGCGGCGGACGTCGCACGAGGCTGGCCGCGGCTCTTGGCGGCGGACCGCGGCCAGTCTCGGGCGTTCGGTAGCCGCGACGAGCCCCCGCCCGCTCGTACGGAGGAACCCGGTCTTGCTCGGCCCCGCCCACTCGTGCGTGCCGGTGATACGTGCCCGGTGCATGTCCGTGCCAATGACACGCGCCCGGTGCGTGTCCGTGGCAGCAGCGCATGAGCGGCAGCAAGATTTATACCAACGCGCGTACGGAGGAATTCGGCTTACGTTACCGCGAAATTCTCAGGTCGCGGCCGGCTCCGCGGCGGGCTCGGACTTGTGCCGGGCCCACTCCTCATGCTTGCGCTTGAGGCCGGCCACCAGCTCGTTCACGTCCTTGCCGCGCGCCTTCAGGGTTTCCTCGATGTGCTTCATGAGCACCGGCCGCTTGTCCTGGAAGAAGCGGTTTACCTGGACCGGATCGTAATTCGTGTGCACGTTGAAGAGAATATCCATGATGTGATGCCAGCCCGGGATGCACAGCGGCTGCACGCCAAGCACCGCGCGGTTGAAGCGCATGCCGATCCAGATGCCCAGCTCGCTCAGATCCTTGCGCTCATCCGCCTTGGTAACATGCCGATCGATGAGCGGCGCCTGAAAATCAATGCCGTACTCGCCGTAGAATTCCCTCCAATTCTTGTGGGTGACCGGCATGGACATCACCGCGTACTGGCCGCCCACGCTGCTGGCGAACATGACGTACGGAATCTGATGCTCAAGATTGTAAATGATCACCTTGGCCACCATGGCGCAGTGACAGCCCAGGCACCACACGAAATGGCTCTTGTATTTCGCCCATTCCTGGAAGAATTTCCCTACCACCACCTCGTGGAAAAGCGCGCGCGTGTCCTCATAGTGGTGGTGAACGCGGTCTTCCCCAAGCAGGCGCTTCAGGTCGCTCGCGTGCTTGTCGGCCCAGTGTGGGAAGAGATTGGCGTAGGGCACCATGGTGAACAGGTGTACGTTGCCGCCCCATTCCTTGCCGACGGTGTAGGCGACCCAGGTGGAATCCAGGCCCCCGGAAAAACAGACCGTTACGTCCCGTTTCAATTCCAGCCCCTCCTACACCAATCGGCCGCTGTACACGCGGCTCGCCATTTTAATGGACATCTGGAGACAGCCCGAGCACTGGTCGACCTCGTCCCGAAAGGCACCAATTCGCTCTCCAAACCAGATGTCCTCGAAGCGCTCGCGCGCCAGGTTGCCGATCGGCTTGTGTTTCAGACCGCAGATCACGAGGTTCCCGTCCGGCAGGACGTACATCAAATCACGCAACTCACGGCAGCCGAAACGCAGGGACTTGCCCTCCGGCCGAACGACATCCGTTATGCCCCGCATACCCTGCCGCTTGACCAGCCACGCCTCGAGCGCGGACAGGCCGCTCTGGTATTGCCAGATCTCGCTGAAACGCTGCATGAAAGCCTTCGGGTCCCCGAGCATGGGCCCGTGTGCCCCGTCCTGAAACCTGTCCTCCAGGAAGGGGAAGACCGCCACGCCGGGCACCAGATCCACCTTGTTCTCGCGGCACCACTGCAGGACGGCCGGCAGGTCGGCGAGGGTGTCCTCGCAGAGGTTGTAGTTGATCCCCAGGTGGAAGCCGTGCTGGCGACGCAACGGCACCAGCCGCTCCAGCGACTCCCACAGGCGCTCGGATGCCCAGGGACGGCCGCGCAGTTTGTTGTGCGTCTCCCCCTTGCCTTCCATGGACAGGCGCAGCGTCATGTTGGGGCTTCCCAACTGCTTTACCAGCCGCTCCATCTTCACCGGGTAGGTGGCGTTGCTGATGATCTGGAGATGGGCCGGCCGCACCCGCTCCTGGACGTGGGCGATCAGCTCCTCCATGTCGTCGCGCAGAAAAGGCTCGCCGCCGCTGAGCTTGAGCACGTCAAGGAAGTGAAGCTGGCCAAGGGCCTTTTTCATGTCCTCGGTCCCCAGCTCCGGGTACAGGTTCTCTCGCCAAACGTTGCACGAGTGGCAGCGCAGGTTGCAGCGCCAGGTGAGATAGAAGTGCGCGAAGCGGGGATAGGAAATGCGGTTGAGACGGTTGCACGCCACCGCGCGTGCAACGTTGAGCGCAACTTGTCCCCGACGCTGCCATTTCTGCCAGTACACGGACGAGTTATACCAGAACCGGCGCGTCTTTTGAACGAAGGAGTCCCCGCGCGGGCAGCAGGAATTTCAAACCTGGGAAATCTTCGGGGGGGAACCCCGCCGCCGAGGCCCAGGCTCGCCTTCTGGCTCAAGAATTCGAAATAGCCCGGCGAGGCCCGAGCGCGGCCAGCCGCACGAGGTCGGTCTTGCCGCCCCGCAACCTGGGGAGATCGGGCACCAGATCGATCCACTGGGGAAGCATGGCGGTCGACAGCACCTGACGCAACTCCCCCAGCAGCGCACCCTCGGAGGTCTCCCCGGCGGGCACCACGAACGCGCGCGGCACCTCTCCGTACACGTCGTGCAAAACGCCCACCACGGCGGCCTCGCGGACATGGGGAAGCGCCGCCAGCGCCCGCTCGATATCCTCCGGGTACACGCTGCGGCCTGCCCGCTGAATGACCCGCTTCTTGCGGCCCACCAGGATGACGCGCCCGTCCACGTCGGTGCGGGCCAGGTCGCCGGTGGGCAGCCACTCGAAGGACTCCCCGCGCCAGTAGCCCGGCGTCACCTGCGCTCCCCGCACGAGCATCTCCCCGTCGTCGAGGAAGCGCACCCGGCAGCGGGTCGGCTTGCCCACGCAACCCGGCGGCTCCTTGAGTCCGCCGTACAGGAACCAGCCGGCCGCCTCGCTCATCCCGAAGCAGTTGATCACCCGCACGCCCCAGCGCGCGCGCGCCTCCTCGCGCAGGGACTCATCGAGCGGCGCCGAGGCGGTGAACAGGCGCATGCCGGGCGGCGGTCCGCCCTCGGCCATGCGCAGCAGCAGTTTGAGGACGGCCGGCACGGTGCTCATGAAGGTGGTGCCCGCGGCGGCCGCCCGGTCCCAGAAGCCGTGCGCCTCGAAGGGCCCCAGCAGCGGCGCCAGCAACACCGTGCCGCCATGCGCCAGGAGCGACAGCGTCTGCACGAAGAGGCCGTGCGAGCCCGACAGCGGTAGAGTGTTCATGACGCGCGTGCCCTGACCCAGGTGGTAGCGGGCGCGCAGGGCCCTGGCGCTGGCCCCGATACTGGCGTGCGTGTGGCGCACCGCCCTGGGCACGCCCGTGCTTCCCGAGGTGTACAGCAGCAGGGCGTCGTGTTCCGGCGACGGCTCTCCGCGCCGCGCAACCGGCCGGCGGACGGCATCGGCGGCCAACAACCCGACGTCTTCATAATCAGCATCGCCCACGACCGCCGAGCACTCAGCGTGGCGGAGAAATGCGGCATTTTCCGCCGGATGCGCTCCGGCGTCGAGGGGGACAGCGACCGCGTCGGCCCGCCAGATTCCCAGGAGCCACGTCAGGTAGGCGGCGCATCGCGGAAGGGAAACCGCAACCCGGTCGCGCGGGCGCACGCCGGCCCGACGCAGGAGCGCGGCGGACGACGACGCCTCGCGGTCCAGGTCGCCCCAGGTCAGCGCGCGCCCGGACGCGACCTCGCGGACGGCCACGTCGCCGCTCGGATACCAGCCCAGAAACTCGTCAAGCCGATTTCTTGGACTCGACAAGCGACGCGATCGCATCCACGGTGTCAAAATTCTCGCGCACGACCTCCGAGGCGTTGATGCGCACGCCGTACTGCTTCTCGAGATAGAGGACGAACTCGATGATTTGCAGCGAGTCGACCACCCCGGAATCGAAGAGGCTGTCGTTGTTCTTGATGGAGGCGCCGCGCGCCATGCTCTCCGACACGTAGTTGCGGATCTCGTCGCGGATGGCCATGCCGCGCCGATTTCGGCGGCGTGCTAAAATTCCCCTCCGAACCGGGTCTGCACTTCCAGGATGACGGTCGAGGCGTCGTAGTTGTTCAGGCCGCCGGAGATGGCCAGCCCGTCGGTGTACTGGAATTTCTGCAGCATCAAGTAAGCGCTGGTGTCCGGGTCGGGTTTCCAGGTGACGCCCAGTCGCGGAATGCTCTGCGACTCCTTGTTGAGGATGTTGCGGTTAAACGCCCCGATGGTGCCGCCCGCATGGAAGAATGCATAGCCCAGGTGGACGGCGACTTCCGGGGTGGCCTGGATGCGCATCATGGCCATCTGCTGTCCCACGCTTCGATGGGTCGCGGAAAAATTGAGCCCGGGCGTCGCGCCCCGCCGAAAGGCTACTTCCTCCCAGGAAAAATAAAGCCGACAGGGGGTTTTGGGGATATCAAACTCGGCGCCGGCGACCCAGTCGAAGATACCGCCCTTGCCCTGGTTGTTGCGATTGGACGGAAAAAACACGTCGTTGGTGGCGAAAGAGGTGCCGCGCTGGGCAATATCCGGCTGAAGCTGGTTGTAATGGCGCCCGCTCAGGTACACCGTGCCGCCCTGGAACGGATATCGCGCCTCCGCGATCCACATCGAATAGTTGGCCGGGTAGCTGATCTGGTTGCGCACGTTGAGCGCGTCGTAGTTTGCGCCGATGGTCTGGTACTGGAGACGGGCGTCGCCACGCTTGCCGGGCCAGCCCTTGAGGAACAGGCCGGCGACCAGTGCCTGGTTCTTCTCGTTGTACGAGATTCCGTTGCGCCGAAAGGTCGTGGACGCAAGGGCTCCGTATGCGCTGAGGTTGCCCAGCACCCTGAGCGATCCGTCCACCGACCAGAGCCCTTCGCTGCCAGCGGGCACGGTGGCCGAGGTCGGATCCGCGATGACTGCGATATTGTCGCCGTACATGTGAAACATCGAGTAGCCCAGGCCCCAGTCGGGCCGATCCACGCCGATGCGTCCGCCGACCGCCTGACGAAACCGCCACACATCGAAGGGCGCGCTGGGGTGCGTTTCCTGGCGGCCATCGAGCACCTCCACTTCAAAATCCCCGCTCTTCAAGTAAGCGTCGAAGCCTCGCAGCTCCGGCCGCACCGGGCCGAATTGCCGGTCCGGGGGATAAATGGTGCCGAAGGCCATCACCGAAGTGTTGGCCGCAAACGGACGAAAGGTGAGCTGGTTGAGGTCGATGTAGTTGCGCCACGGCGAGCCTTCGACCGGCGACCACACGAACGGCGTATAGTCCCCGACGGCGACCCGAAATCGATGCCGGGAGCCTTCCCGGTGCCAGGTCATGCGGTGAAACTGCGGGCAAAAGCCGGGGATGGAAAATTGCGTTTTCCGGGATTGGTCCACAAATGCGCCGTACGGCAGGGTAGCGCCGTAGCTGCGGGCCAGGGTGGGATTGCCGTCGCGAGCGTAAAAGCTGGAGTCAAACGACAGCGTATCCACGTCGGTGAGCGGAAACGCCACCCCGAGAATCAGGTTGCTGGTGGCCACGCCGCCGCGGGCAAGCTCAAAGCTGTTTGAGGTGACTCCGTCACTTCGATTGCCCCCCTCCGGAAAAATCACCCGGGTGCCCAGCGCCTGGCGGTCCGATCGCAGCGGGATGGTCTGATCGTACGCCACGTGGCTCGCGGCGGCGCGCGGGGAGAATGACATGGCCGCTTCGGTGGCCACCATCTGCGCGTACCACA
>VGFD01000375.1 GCA_016868975.1 Armatimonadota bacterium
GGCCGGCGCGGAACGGATGCGGACCTTCACTTCCATGCGGTAGCGGAAGCGGCTCGGCACCGGAATGCCGGCGTTCAGCCGCGGAGTCACTTTGATGATCTCGATGCCGTCTCCGCCCTTGGGATTGAGCGTCCAGGTCTCCGCCTGGCCGAGCGCCGGGCCCGCCAGCATGCCGAAGACCACCATCAGCACCGCGAGAGTGGATTTCATACCGCACATCTATATCAGAGCGGCCCTCCATGGGGCAAGGCGGTTGTCGGCCGGGCAACACCCTTGTTAGAATCTGGATCGTGATCACGGCGCCCGTTCCACGCTTTCGGCTGCACCTGCTCCTGTCCGTCTTTATTTTGCTGTTCATCGTGGCCGTGCACCTCTCCGTCCTCATCGAAACGCCGGAAGTGCCGAGCGCCCCGTTCGACTACAATCCCGCGTACTCCATGCCGACCGGCGAGGTGGTGGAGCGGTTCGCATATCCCCGCGGGGCGTGGCTGCCGGCCCGGCGCATCGTCGGTCCCACCCGCGTGTCCCGCCTCGGCTGGGAGCTCACGGTGGACAATCCCCAGCCGACGCCGACCCACGTGCGGCTCACCATTCCGATTCCACCGTCGGACGAGACCCAGCAGGTGGACGAGGTGCGCGTGACGCCCGCCCCGCGCGCGTTTCGGCGCGACGCCGGGCGGGCCGCTGTGGACCTGGGGATGCTCGCGCCCCGCCAGCGCGTCACCGTGCGGGTGGATTTCCGCGTGCGACACCGCGAGGAGGTGCGGGACTTCGACGTGCGGCGCCTCCCGCAGGTGGTCGAGGTTCCGAAGTCGCTGCTGCGCTTCACCGAGGGCACCGCCGACTTTCCCGCCGAGGACCCGCAGGTGTGCGAGTGGGCCCGCGTGGCCGTCCACCCGGAGCCTCACTATTTTTACCGGGCCCTGCGCCTTTACGACGCGGTCCGCGTCATGAAGTTTGAGATGGCGGCCGGCGGGCGCTCGGTGCTCGCCGCGCTGGACAGCAACACCGTGCAGTGCTCGGACGCGGCGGCGCTGTTGGTGGCCGGCGCGCGCTCGGTGGGCATTCCCGCGCGCTACGTGGGCGGCGTCTTCGTGCGGGAAGAGGCTCGGAAGGCGCCCATCGAGCCCCACGCCTGGGTGGAGCTGTACGTGCCCGAACACGGCTGGGTCACCGTGGACCCGACGATGGGCCGCTTCGACGACCTCACGCGAGTGGCCCACTTCGGGCAGCGCGGCGCGGGCTACGTCAAGGTGTGGATGGATACGCCGCGGGCGGTGGTGGTCGAAGGGGACGCGCGAGTGGCAATGACCTTCCTGTGTGAGGACACCCAGACCGTCGCCGCCCCCTCGAATCAGGCCGCATGGCTCTGCGGATTTCCGGTGCGGCGCGCCATGGGTCCGGCGCCCGAGACGCGCCGCACGGCAAAGACTGGCTCGCGGGCCGGCCTGCTGATGGGCGCCGGCATCGCCGAGCTGGAGCACTCGCTGTTCTCCCGCGCGCAGTACGAGCTGGAGTCCGCGGTGGCCGAGGAAGAGATGGGCGAGACCCACCGCAACCTCGCCGTATTTTTGATTCGCACCATGCAGATCTCGCGCGCATTGCAGGAGCTGGAGCGCGCCCTCAAGGTCGACGACCGCGACTACTACGCGTGGCGCGAGCTGATCAACCTGTACGCCGCGCTCGAGATCTGGGACCGCGTGCTGGAGGCCAGCCAGGCCGGGCTGGCGCGATTTCCCGAGCATTTCGACTTCCTCTCGGCGGGCGGTCAGGCGTGCCTGCGCCTGCGCCGCTGGGAGCAGGCGCGCGGATTGCTGGCCAACGCGGTCGGAGTGCGGCCCGAGCACGGCTGGGCCCACGTCGAGCTGGGCTGGGCGCTCAAGGAGCTGGGACGGTTCGAGGAGGCCCGCGCGGCCATCCGCCAGGGGGTCTCCAAGGGGCTCAACGAGCGCGAGCGCGTGTTTGGCACGCACCTCATGGACGAGATGCTTTCCCTTGAAAGGCCGTAGCGTACTTGGCTATAATCCCTCCGCCGGGCGCGTTGTCAGGCCGCCGTTATTCGAGTCGCGTCGGGGGACGCAGCAGGAGAACCAGTGAGCCATCGTGTCGTCATCGTCGGAGGAGGAGTTTGTGGGCTGACCCTCGCCTACAACGTCGCCCGCTCCGGCCTGCCGGTCACGATCCTGGAAAAAGAAGGCGTCGTGGGCGGACTGGCCCGCGGCTTCCAGTACGGGGATTTTTCCTTCGACATCGGCCCGCACCGCTTCTACAGCCCGAAAGCCAGCATCATGCGGTTCATCTCCGAAGTGCTGGGCGAGGAATCCGCCGAGATTTCCCGCGCCTCGTCGGTGCACTTCCTGGGAAAATACCACCAGTGGCCGCTCCGCATGAAAAGCGTGTTCCAGCTCCCGCCCACGGTGAGCCTGCGCGCGCTGATCGATTTGATCAACAAGTCGCGGGAATACGATCCCTCCAATCCCTCCTTTGAAAATTACATTTTAGGGAAATACGGGCGCACGCTGTACACCCTGTTTTTCAAGGGATATACCGAGAAATTCCTGGGAATCCCGGCCTCCGGCACCCACGCCAACTGGGCGAAGATCGGCGTGGAGCGTGCCACCATTGACGAGAAGGTCAACACCGCCAGCATCGGGCACATCGTGAAGATGATGCTCATCCCGCGCCCGCGCGAGATGACCTTTTTGTATCCGCCGGGCGGGGTGCACAAATTTTGCGAGCGGCTGCGGGCGCGGCTCCAAGAGATGGGGGTCGAGATCCGCACCAACGTGATGCCCACCGCGCTGCTCTCCACCGACGGCGAGATCAAGAAGGTGGTGACCACCGAGGGCTCGCTCGACGCCCGCATCGTGGTGTGGACCGCGCCGGTCAACGAGCTGTGCCAGTTGGTGGGGGTGCCGGATCCGGATCTCCACTACCTGAGCCTGGTGCTTTACAACACGATTCTCAAGGTTCCCACCCGCCAGAAAGTACAGTGGTGCTACTACGGCTCGGACGACATCGTATTTTCGCGAATTTCCTATCCCGAGCAGTTCCACCATTCGATGACGCCGCGCTATCGCGGCTCCATGTGCATCGAGCTGACCTGCCGCCGGGGCGACGAGCGGTGGACCGATCCGGAGCGTGAGATTCCCCGCATCCGCCGCGATCTCGTAAAGGTGGGCGCCATCGGCTCCGAGTCCGAGATCGATGCGATGCACATCGAGCGCATCGACAACGCGTATCCCATTTACGACCTGGGCTATCGCGACAAGTTCAAGACGGCCCGGCGGCGCCTGGAAGAATTCCGCAACCTCCACCTGGGCGGCCGCACCGGCCTGTTCTGGTACAACAACATGGACCATTCGATGAACAACGCCTTCCAGATCAGCAAGAAAATCCTGGGAAACACCGTGGAAGAGGGATTGAAGGAAGGGCCGGCGGCGCGGCGCGTGCTGGAAGAAATGGAGCGGGAGGGCGCTTCGGGCCCGTTGGCTGCGGGCGGGCCGCAGGTCTGACCGCCATGGTGGTGCCACGCTTCGACCTCGCGGTGAGCGGCACGCAGCTTGCGGCGGTGCTGCGCCGAGTTGCGAGCGGCCGCGCCGCGGCGCATCCCGAGCAGGTCGCTGAATTCCAATCCCGTTTCGCGTCGTGGCTGGGGGTCGAGCACGCGATTTTCCTGCCCTCGGCGCGCAGCGGTCTGTATTTGATTTTGAAAGCGGCGGAAAAGATCGGTCGGGCGCCTCAGGCGCGACCGGAGGTCCTGGTCCCGGCCTGGACGCACGCCTCGGTGCCGGCCGTGGTGGAAGCCGCCGGCTGGCGCCCCCGCTACCTCGACTGCGACGTCGAGACGATGAATTCCGAGCCGCGCCACGTTCCCGCCGACGCCTGGGACAGCGCGTGGGCCGCCATTGCCACCCACCTGTACGGAACGCCTTGCGACGCCGAGGCATGGGTGCGCGAGGCGCGCGGTCGCGGGATGTTCGTGATCGAGGATTGCGCCCAGGCGCTGGGCGCTCGCCTTCGCGGGCGACGCGCCGGCACGTTCGCGGATGCGTCCTATTTCAGCTTCGCGGTCACCAAGAATTTCACGACGCTCGGCGGCGGGATGGTCGCGACGAACGACGACGAGCTGGCCGGGGCGATCCGCGAGATGATTTCCGGGTCCGCCCGCGGCCCGCTGCTCAAGCCCGCCGTCATGGGCATGGCCTTCCGCCTGGCGACGAATCCCACGGTGTTTTCACTCACCGTGTACCCCGGCCTGCGGCTCGGCTGGGCGATGACCGGACGCGATCTCTTGCACGAAGCCTTCGACGAGCCGGTGCGGTTTCAGGCGCCCTTGAACGGGGTGCCGGCGCCCTATGCGGTGCAGTCCTGGCTGGGAACACAGTGCCTGCCCGGGCTGGACCCGGCCAATGCGCGCCGGGCGGCGGCCGGCCGCGGATTGCACGCCGCGTTGCGGGGCACCCCCGGGGTGGGCTTGCCCTCCTGGCCGGCGGACAGCGAGCCGATTTTCATGTCGTTGTTGCTGCGCGTGCCGCGGCGCATGAAGTTCATGCACGAATTGCTCAAGCGCGGCGTGGACACCTCGCCCGGTTATCTGCGCGCTTGCAACCCCCAGCGCGGAGCCTGTCCGACGGCGGAGTCGGTGCAAGATCAACAGGTCCACCTGCCGGTCTATGCCCGGCTGTCGGACGCGGAAGTCAAGCAGGTAGCCGACGCGGTGCGCGCGGTGGCCGCCATGCTGGGCGTGGCCAGCGAGGTCCCGGTGGCGGTGCACCGATGAAATTTGGGACCATGGCGAAGGCCGGCATGGCGGTGCTGAAGGGCAAGACGCTGGGCGTCGACTATCCGCTGTTCGTCGTGCTGTCGGTGACCTCGCGCTGTCAGGCGCGTTGCCATTACTGCCAGATTCCCGAGCGCGACATCGCGTACATGAAAACCGAGCAGATGTTCTCGCTGGTCGACCAGATCGCCGCCATGGGCACCCAGCGCCTCGGCATCTGGGGCGGCGAGCCATTGCTGCGCAAGGACATCGGCGACATCGTGTCCTACGCGCATGAAAAAGGGCTGTACACGACGCTCGACACCAACGGCTACCTGCTGAACAAGCGCTGGGATTCCCTCAAAGATCTAGATCACCTCATCGTGTCGCTCGACGGCGATGAGACGGCACACGACGCGAACCGCGAGCCGGGCTCGTGGCGGAAGCTGATGAAAGGGCTGGAGGCGGTTCCCAGAGGCACCACGCTGTGGACCATCACGGTGGTGACGAAGCACAACTTGAACTCCATCGACTGGATTCTCGACAAGGCCGACGAGATGGGCTTCATGCCCACCTTCCAATTGCTGCACCACAACGACGTGATGGCTGCGCCCGGAGCCAGGGACATGCTGCCCACCGACGCCGAGTATCGCGACGTGCTGCGCCGCCTGCTGGCCGCCAAAAAGGCCGGGCGCAAGATCGGAACCTCGGCCGCCTGCTTCGAGCATCTGCTGAACTGGGAAGATTACTCGAAAATCGCCCAGCCCGGACCTTCGAAGCACTTCAACTGCTCGGCCGGCAAGTTCTACTGCAACGTGGACAGCGACGGCACCGTGTATCCCTGCTCATTGCTGGTGGGCGAGATTCCGGCGCCGAATTTCCTGGAAGTGGGCTTCGAGCAGGCGTACAAATCGCTAAAGCCGATCCCGTGCCACTCCTGCCTGGCCACCTGTTTCTCCGAGTATAATTTGATTTTTTCGCTGCATTTCGGGACCATCCTG
>VGFD01000376.1 GCA_016868975.1 Armatimonadota bacterium
AGGGCCTGTTATCAGGATTGTTGAGATCTCTTAACCTTTGGAGGCGGCCAGGACCTTCGTGAGTGCCCCGCGAATGGCGGCGCCATCAATGACCGAGGCACTTCGAGAAATGGGCGTTGTGGGCGCTGGCGGCGCCGGGTTTCCAACCAACGTGAAAGCCGCCTCCCAGGTCGAGTTCGTGCTGGCCAACGGCGCCGAGTGCGAGCCGCTGGTGCACAAGGACGTCGAGCTGATGCACCACTTCGCCGCGGACATCGTGGCCGGCATGCGCGCCATGATGGCCATGACCGGCGCCCCGGTCGGCAAGTTCGGCGTGAAGTCCAAGAACAAGCAGGCCGTTGCCGCCGTCGAGCCGCACCTGGAAGGCAGCGGCATCGAGCTCACCTTCCTCGGGGACTTCTACCCTTCGGGCGATGAGTACGAGCTGGTGTACATCGCGACTGGCCGTCTCATTCCGGCCGGCGGCCTGCCGCTCCATGTGGGCTGCGTGGTGAACAACGTGGAGACGCTGCACAACGTGCACCACGCGTTGCAGGGCCGCCCCGTGGTGGACAAGTTCGTGTCGGTGACCGGCACCGTCAAGCGTCCCTCGTCGTTCTGGGTCCCGGTCGGTACGCCCCTTTCCGAGTTGATCGCGAAGGCTGGTGGCGCCACCATTTCCGAGTACGCGATTTTCGTGAGCGGCTTGATGATGGGGCGCATGACCTTTGACCCCGCTGAAGTGGTCACCAAGACGACCGCGGGAATTATTTTGCTGCCCCGCGACCATTACCTGGTGACCCGCAAGGAGCGCCCGGAGCCGGCCATGCACCGCATTGGAAAATCCGCCTGCGACCAGTGCTCGTATTGCACGGAGTTTTGCCCACGCTTCTTGCTGGGCTACGAGGTGCAGCCGCACAAGGTGATGCGCAGCCTGGGCTTCTCGTTCATGGGCGAGGGCCTGTGGAACCAGTGGGCGCAGCTCTGCTGCTCGTGCGGATTGTGCACGCTGTACGCCTGTCCCGAGGATCTCTATCCGAAGGAGGCCTGCGACCGCGGCAAGGCCGATTTGCGCGAGCGCGGCATCAAGTTCGAGCAACAAAAGCCAGTGAAGGTGCACCCCATGAAGGAAGCGCGCCGCGTGCCGCTGGCCCAGCTGCGCCGCAAGCTGAAAGTCGAGCAGTACGAGAGTGAGGCGCCCTTCGATGCCGAGCCGCTGGTGCCGCGCGCGGTGCGCATTCCGATGTCGCAGCACGTGGGCAAGCCGGCCGTGGCGTCGGTAAAGGTGGGCGATCGGGTCAAGCGCAACGACACCCTGGGACGGGTCCCGGCCGACGGGCTGGGCGCCGACGTGCACGCCAGCATATCGGGGATTGTCACGGCGGTCACCCCGGACGCCGTGGAAATTGGAGGCACATAAGTGGCCGGAAATTGCATCGGATTAATTGAGCTGGGCAGCATCGCCGCGGGATTTCAGGCGACTGACACCATGCTGAAGACGGCCGCCGTTGAATTGATGGTGGCGCGCAGCATCTGCTCCGGAAAATACATGGTGATGGTCCGCGGCGACGTGGCCGCCGTGCAGTCCAGCGTCACCGCGGGCGAGCAGGCGGGCGACTTCGCGGTCATCGACACGTTCGTCATCCCCAACGTGCACGAGCAGATTTTTCCGGCCATCGCAGGAACAACGAAAGTCGAGCGCATGGAGGCGCTGGGGATCATCGAGTCGTTTTCGGTGGCATCGCTCATCGAGGGGGCGGACGCGGCGGTGAAAGCCGCCAACGTGACGCTCATTGAGATCCGCCTGGCCATGGCGCTGGGCGGCAAGGCCTTCGCCACCCTGACCGGCGACGTGGCCGCGGTCCAGGCCGCGGTGGACGCGGGCGCCGAGGTCGTCGCGGAAAAAGGCCTGCTGGTGAACCGCATCGTCATCCCGCGCCCGCGCGAAGAGCTGATGAGCGAGATGATTTAGCAGATTTTCAGCGCGCGTTCACATGGGCGCGATGAACAATCTGTTCACACGGCGGCAACAATCTGTTCACATCTCTCCCCGGGAATTTAGCGTCCTGTTGTGGGCGCGCGATACCATGGGCTCACGAGAGAGATGGAGGGGCCGAAGGATGTTTGTTGCGCAGGCCGTCACCTACACCGCCACCCCCTTTTACGCCACACCACGAGTAACCTTTACCAAGAAGGTGGCCGAGGTGGACGGTGGGCCGTTTGGGGGCTCCGTGGACGTGTTCGGGGTGGCGAAGATTCAGCCGGACGGCACGGTCAAGCAGATTGTGAAAACCCGCTAGGCCTACTTTTTGACAGTCACGTACCAGTCACGGTTGACGAAGACGGTCACCTCTTGTGTCGACCGCACGGTGGCCTGCTTGCCGGGAATGATCCCGCCGCCCGGCACCAGAATGCTGAGTCCGGTGCGCAGCCCGCGGTTGTGGCTCCCCTTGTTGTTCACGTTGGAGCGGAGCGGAATCCAGCGGCCGTCCACGTCGGACACGCAGTCCACCGAGAGGACCAGCAGGCCGCTGCTGCCGCCGCCACCAAAGACATCGACGTGGGCCTGGTGGTGAACAACGCGGGCTCCTGGGAATTCGGGCCCATGCTGGAGCACGATCTCGGCGACGAGATGCGCGTGCTCGACGTGAACACCCGCGCGCCGCTGGTCCTGTCCCACACGTTTGGCCGCAAGCTGGCCGAGCGGGGTCGCGGCGGCATGATCTTCGTCAGCTCCGGCGCGGCGCTCCAGGGCACGCCCAACCAGGTGAATTACGCCGCCACCAAGGCCTACATGCTGCACCTCGCCGAGGGATTGTCCGCCGAGCTGAAGCCGCAGGGCGTGGACGTGCTGTGCACGGTGCCCGGGCCGGTCCGCACCGAAGGCGCTGCGGAGGTGGATTTCTCCCAGCAGCCGCTGCCCCCGGTAAGCGCCCGCTCGGTGGCCGTGGATGCCATGACCCAGCTTGGCAAGAAGACGGTCACCGCCCCGGGGATTGTGACCCGCTGGGCGTACCGCGTGCAGCAGGCGTTGTTTTCCCGCGACCTCAACAGCACGATAGCGGGCGAGCTTTTTGGACGCGCCATCGGGCGGGTGAACGGCAAGCCGCCCGAGCAGCCCGCACAGACATCGCCGCAGGTCGAGGCCAGCGGCAACGCGGTAGCCTTGAGCGCCGCGACCAGTGCCGTGCCGGGACCCACGTCCCTTGTGGCGAAGCTGTTCAAGCCCATCACGTCGCTGCTTGGCACGGCCCGTTTCGCGCGCAATTTCATGGGCGACCTGCGCAAGCGCGCCGAGGAAATTACCGCGACGCCCGGCAAAGTGGAGGATGCGCTGCTGGCAAAGGAGCTGCACAAGCCTTACGAGCCGCCGGTGAACGCCAGCAATTGCCGGCTTGAAGGGCGGCTCTACGTGAAGGCCAGCATGGCGGAATTCTTCGACCTGTGGTCTTCCTGGATCGAGCAGGGCTACGGCTCGGTGAACGACCGCCAGTACGCGGACGTGCTGCTCAAGCACCGCGACGCCGCGCGCGACCTTCCGCTGTTAAAATACGTGCCGATGACCTCCGAAGACACCTTCAGCGTGGACATCGTGAACGGCAAGCTGCAAACCATGGCCGAGACGACGATGAATAAATTCGCCGGCCTGCTTCCCACGGCGAAGGTCCACTGGCTCTACCAGCGCACGCAAGAGCCGCGGGTGGCCAACTCCTTCGAGCACTCGGTCGACATGTACAACGGCGACATCCAGGCCGTCGAGGCGCATTACAACCGAATCTTCGATCCGAAGCGGCTGAATCCAGATTCGACGGCCGTGGTGAAATTCGAGGTCCGCGAAGTGCCGGTATTACCGCCGACGAAATCCTCGTCGCGCGAGTACGAGTGCCCTGCTTCCCTTCGAGTTCATGTGCCCTTCGAGTTCATGCCTTTCGACCCGACGGCGCTGGAAGTGTCGAATGTGCGCGACCACTACTTTGCCGAATCCTCCGCCTCGCCGTGGGGCATATATCTCTTCCTGGAGAACATTATCGACTTCGCGCTGTGGCTGTCGGATTCCATCTGGCCTAAACCGGATCTTGCCGCCTGCTTTGCGCTGGCGTGGAATATCACCTACCGGCATGAACTTTTTCACTATCACGTTGAGCGGTACGCCATCAAAGGCGAAGTGTACGCACGGAGGCGGATGTACCTCAGTTATGATCAGTACGTGGTCATGGCTGATCCCAACCATAGCATCGAGGAGGCGCTTGCTCAAAACGTCGTCCTGCGAAGTCGCCTGATATCCCGACGTACGGTCCTGCCCAGATCTACTTGGGAGCCGGGAGTTGTGCGCCTGTTCAAGTCGTTTGCCGAACCCTACAGCCTGTTTGATTGCTCCGATTGGAATGGGCCTGAAAATGCCCACGCGCTTCTCGCCGGCCGAGTTGCTGAAGGGGTTCCCAACGCAAAGCCTCATCCCGGAATTGTCGTTCCCAAGCTGGAATATCAGGCCAATGACCGAGAAGTGCCCGGTTACGTTCTGGCACATCCGGCACTGATCTCACGGTTTCAACTCCAGACGCCGAAGCGTCACCTCACGGACGCCTTTCTGCGGCGCCTGCCGGCGCGACAGGACGGCCACGGCGTCGGCGACCACCAGGTGTGGATCCTGCAGAACTGGGGTGAGGCAAAGGTAACCGTGAACTACACGCACAACAACGAGCTCGACCTGGTCTCGATGAAGCGCCTCGCCACGGTGTTGAGCATGACCGTGTTTGAGTTGCAGCGAGCAATCGTTGGCCGCAACAAAATTCCGCCTCCGAATTGAGAACGCAGGTGAGCAGCAAGCCTGGTCGACCTGCCGGGGCCTCGACGCGCAGGACGTATCTTCGCAGAGGCATGCCGCTTCTGCTGAGCATGCTGGCTGGAATAGTGGCCCTGGTCATGCTTTACCAGAGTGGACTGAGCAGGTCCAATCCGCTCATCTTCTGGGTGGCCTTCGCGGGCATTCTCATTGTCGTCAAGGCTTCGGACCTCATCTCCCGGCGCCTTGACCGCACCTGGGGAGCTGGCGCGCGTGGCGAGGAAAGGGTCGGGCGCTGTCTCGCGGATCTGGAATCTCGTGGATGGGCCGTTTTCCACGACGTCGAGGTCGAGGGGTGGAACATTGACCACGTCGCCGTGGGACCGACCGGCGTTTTCACGATCGAGACAAAGTCGCATGCAGGACGGATTTCCTTTGACGGGCAGAAGTTGTTGCGGAACAATCGACCGCTTGAAAAGGACTTTCTCAAGCAGGCAAAGGGCGAGTGCATGTGGCTCAAGGCGGAGTTGGCTGATGCGGGCCACACCGGTTTTGTAACGCCCATCGTGTGCTTCACACGTGCGTTTGTCGTGGCATCACCGATCACCGCCGGTACGGTGCGCGTGGTGCCCTTGAAGTGGCTGCCGCAGACCCTCACGCATGGCAAGGCGCGGTACCAGGCCGCGGAGCTCGACACGCTGCAGGCCGCCGTGCGAGCGATTTGTTCCGCCAGGCGATAACCGGCAACCGGGCGCGTGATCTTCAATCACTCGCCGTGTTTCGCGTACTGCTCCGTCCCCACGAAGTGCAGCGACACGTAGGGCTCCTCGCCGAGGACGATGCTGTCGTGCCCCGGGCCGATGTCGAATAAATCTCCGGCCTGCAGATCGAATGTGCGGCCGTCGTCCATAATGACGCGGTTGCGGCCGGATACCACCATGCCCACGTGCGGTGCATTTTGATTCTCCATGTTCAATAATTTCC
>VGFD01000377.1 GCA_016868975.1 Armatimonadota bacterium
CGTCGCCGCCGGCCTCGGGTGACAACAGCAGCTACGTGCCGGGCGCGTGGAAGCGGTCGACCACCGCGGTCGCGCCGGCCGCGAAGTCCGCGCGCAAGACTTCCCAGCAGGGAGCAAAGCCGGCATCCGCGTCCGTGTCCACCAGGACGGATGACGCGATGCCGGAGGACGTGGCCGAGCGTCTGAAGGCGCTGCAGGATCGGTTCAACCGCAACAAGTAGCCGACCGGCCCGTCCGCGGGCCGCGCAAGATGACGAAGTCGTCACATATTTCTCGTGAATATGTGACGATTTTTACATCTCAGCCGAGGAAAGTGACCCGCAGGGAAATATCCAGCGCGCGGGCAGAGTGGGTGAGGGCGCCCATCGAGACGTAGTCCACGCCCAGGTCGCGCAATTGGGGAATGGTTTCCGCGGTCACGTTACCGGACACCTCGATGCGCGCGCGCTTGTGGACGATTTCCACGGCGCGGCGCATCATTTCCACCGACATATTATCGAGCATCACGATATCCGGTGAGGCGCTGAGCGCGTCCTCGAGCTGTTCGAGTGTCTCTACCTCGATCTCCACGCTGGCGGTGGCCGGCGCGTGCGCGCGGGCGCGGCGGATCGCTTCGGATGGCGCGGCGAATTTCAGGTGGTTGTTCTTGATGAGCACCGCGTCGTAAAGGCCGCTGCGATGGTTGGTGCCGCCCCCGACGCGCACCGCGTACTTTTCCAGCGCGCGCAAGCCGGGCGTGGTTTTCCTTGTGTCGAGGACCCTGGTCTGGCTGCCCTCCAGCAAGGCGACCACCTTCGCGGTGGCCGTCGCAATTCCGGAAAGCCGCTGGACAAGGTTCAGCGCGGTGCGCTCGCCGCTGAGCACGGTGCGCGCGCCCGCGGTCACCCGCGCCATGACCTCGCCACGCGCCACCGGAGCGCCCTCCGAGACGCACTGCTCGAATCCGGCGTCCGGCTCGAGCAGCGCGAACACGCGGCCGGCGAAGGGCAGGCCGGCCACCACGCCGTCCTCTTTGGCGACGAATTCGCCGCGCGCGCGGGCGTCGGCCGGCACGACGGCTTCGCTGGTCAGGTCGCCGGCCCCGATGTCCTCGCGGAGGGCGCGGCGCAGGGCTTCTTCAACGTCAAACACGATAGGGACGCGGTTCGGCGCGCCGATGCAGGAATCCCTCGCGGACAGCAGGTAATCGGCCGACGCTCATGCGCACCTTCCGCCACTTCATCGACGGAGCATTCCGCGACGCCGCCAGCGGACAAACCTTTCCGGACGTCTGCCCGCTGGACGGGAAGCCGTTTGCCGAGGTCGCTCTGGGCGGTGCCCAGGACGTGGACCTTGCGGTGCGGGCGGCGCGCCGCGCGCACCGCGGGCCATGGGGCTCCATGGGCGCGGCCGAGCGACTTGACCGGCTGCGGTTGGTGGCGGACGCGGTGCAGCGCCGCTTCGACGATTTCCTCGACGCGGAGATTGCCGACACCGGCAAGCCGGCCGCCGAGGCGCGGCGCATCGATATTCCGCGCGGCGCGGCGAATTTCCGGATATTCGCCGATCTGGCCCGCGGCATGGGCACCGACTGCTTCGAGACGCACACCGAGGACGGCGCCGGCGCGCTCAATTACGCGGTGCGCGTGCCGCTCGGCGTGGTGGGCGTGATCTGCCCGTGGAATCTCCCGCTGCTGCTGATGACCTGGAAAGTGGCCCCCGCCCTCGCCGCCGGAAACACGGTGGTGGTAAAGCCTTCGGAGGAGACGCCGGCCACCGCCACGCTGCTGGCGGAAGTGATGGCCGAGGCGGGAATTCCGCCGGGCGTCTACAACGTGGTCCATGGCTTCGGACCGGAGGGCGCCGGAGAGGCGCTGGTGCGCCACCCTGGCGTGAACGCCATTACCTTCACCGGCGAAAGCCGCACCGGACAGGCCATCATGGCGGCCTCCGCGCCCACCGTAAAGCACCTCTCGTTCGAGCTGGGCGGAAAAAACCCGGCGATTATTTTTGACGACGCGGATTTTGACGCGGCGGTGAACGGGACGGTGCGCTCGGTATTTTCCAACGCCGGGCAGGTGTGCCTGTGCTCGGAGCGGGTCTACGTGCAGCGCGGGCTGTTCGACCGCTTCGTGAGCGCCCTGGCTGAGCGCGCGGGGTCCCTGCGCATGGGCGACCCGTATGACAACGCGGTGGGAATCGGGCCGTTGATCTCGCGGACGCATCGCGAAAAAGTGCTGTCGTATTTTGCCGCGGCCCGCCAGGAGGGCGCCACCGTGGTCACCGGCGGCGGCGTGCCGGATCTCCCGGCCCCCTACGACGCGGGATACTACGTGCAGCCCACCATCTGGACCGGCCTGGAGGAGTCCGCGCGCTGCGTCCGCGAGGAGATTTTCGGGCCGGTCTGCCACGTGCGGCCCTTCGATGAGGAAGAGGAAGCGGTGGCGCTGGCCAACGACTCCGAGTACGGCCTGGCCGGCGCGGTGTGGACCCGCGACTTGAGCCGCGCACACCGCGTGGCGCGCCAGCTCGAGGTGGGACTGGCCTGGGTGAACTGCTGGTACCTGCGAGATCTCCGCACGCCTTTCGGGGGCACCAAATTAAGCGGCGTGGGCCGCGAGGGAGGGCAATATTCCATGCAATTTTATTCCGAGCTGCGCAACGTGTGCGTCAAGCTATGAGTCGCAACGGGAAATCGTACACCCTTCCGGATCGGGCCCGGCCGCTGGCCAGCTATCCGCACCTTCGGGAAGCCAACGGCTTCATTTTCGTGTCCGGAATCTCGGCGCGCCAGTATGACGGCAGCATCCGCGGGGTGGGCGATACCGCCGAGCAGACGCGCGCGGTGATCGAGAACCTGCAAATACTGCTGCAGGGCGTGGGCGCGGACCTCGACTGTCTGGTGAACATCACCACCTACTTGATGCGCATGAACGACTACGCGATCTACAATGAAGCCTACAATGATTATTTCGATGCGGAGACTGGACCCACCCGCACTACCGTTGGGGTCGACGACCTGCCCGGTAAGCAGCTCATTCTGGAGATGAGCGCCATCGCGCTCAAGCCCACCTGATGCAGCCGCACGACATCGAGTCCCTGGCTCGCCGCCTGCGCGAAGCGCGCGAATTGAACAGTCCCTGCGCGCCGCTGACCGACGATTTTCCGGACATGTCGGAAGACGACGCGTACGCCGTCGCGCAGGAGAACCTGCGCGTCTACGCCACCGCGCGCCGCCTGGGCCTGGTCGGCGAGGCGGCTATCGAGGCCGCGCGCGGCACCCACGAGTGGCGCGACGCCTGGTCGGTGAGGAGCGTCCCGCTGGTGGGGAGCAAGATCGGCATCACCAGCGAGTCGGTCATGCGCTGGCTGAACGTCGACCATCCCGACTACGGCGCGCTTACCGGCGACATGGCGGTCCCCGACGGAGGACAGGTCGATTTCACTCGCCTGCTGCAGCCGCGCGCTGAAGGGGAGGTCGCGTTCGTGCTCAAGCGCGACCTGGCCGGCCCGGACGCCACCGCGGCCGGCGTGCTCGCGGCCACCGACTTTCTGCTGCCGGCCCTCGAGATCATCGACTCCCGCGTCCGCGACTGGAAGTTGAAGCTGGCGGACACCATCGCCGACAACGCCTCGTGCGGCATGTTCGCGCTGGGCTCGCGGCCGGTTTCGCCGGCCTGCGTCGACCTCACGCTTTGCGGCATGACGCTGCGGCACAACGGCGAAGTGGCGTCCACCGGCTGCGGTGCCGCCTGCATGGGGAGCCCGCTGAACGCCGTCGCGTGGCTCGCCAACCGGGTGGGCGTGTTAAAGGCCGGCGAGATCATTCTGTCCGGCGCGCTGGGCCCGGTGGTCACCGTCAAACCCGACGACTACGTGGAGGTGGCCATCAGCGGTCTGGGGCGGGTGTCGGTTCACTTCTGAACGGAAGTAGAAAGCCCCCGATTCGCTCGGGGGCTCTCTCTCATTTCGGCTTCTCGCCGGCGATGAAGGCCTCTTGCGGGGCCTCCACCTGTGGAGGTGGCGGCGTGGCCTGCGGAGTGGGCGCCTGGGGTTGGGCCTGGGCGGTCCCGGCGTCCTTGCCCTCCTCGGCCTCGTCCTTCTTAAACCAGCCTTTCACCTTCTCGGCGAGGGCCTTGCCAACCATCGCCAGCTGGCCGCGCGCCTGGTAGAGCGCCGCGCCCACGCCGATCACGATGGCGGCGACCGCCAGCGGGGCAGCGCCGGCCAGGCCGGCGGCCGCCGTGGCAATGCCCGCCGCGGAGGTGAGCCCGCCGACGATGGCGGTGTCGCGCGCGCCCTTGATGAGCGCGTCGACGGAAACTTCCTGGACCTGGACCTGCGTGCCGTCCTTGGTCTGCACGGGGACCTGGATGGGAATCACCGTGGTGCCTTCGGCCTTCAGGTTCTCGTAGTAAGCTTTCAGGTTGAGGGCTTCCTTCGCCTGGTCGAGGCCAGCGATGACGCCGATGGTGCCGCCGATGACGCCCAGCGGGCCGGCCACCGACATCGGAAGGGTGAGGAAGCCGCCGCCGCCGGTCATGATGCTGTAGGCGGCAAGCTGGCCGCCGGTCTGGGCGAGCTTGACGGCGGTCTGCTTGGCCACGTCGACCTTGTGGCCGGCTTTGGAAGGATTGATCTCGGGATGCGTCCCGGGAGGCGCCGCCTGCTTCTTGACCGTCTCGACGAGGTTCTGCACCTCGGCCTGATCGGTGATGATGGCGGTCGGTGGCACGAGCTTGGGCACGTACTGGGCCAGGGGCACCTGGCCATTCGCGTCCGGCTTGCAGAGCTCGGCGGGCACCCGCATGGGTACCGTAATTTCAACGAAATCCTGAGGCGCCTGCGGTGCTTGCGCCTGCTCCGGTGCCGGAGGTGGCGAGCTCTGCGGCGGCGCTGCTTGCGGTGGTGTCGTCTTGATACTGTCCATCCCACTACTCCCCTTGGCTTCTGAGTACGTTCATCTTAATATGGTTGCGGTGGACCGCTCAACTCCGTGATGTTAACAAATTGTTAACTCCGGTCGAAGTCCGGCGTCGTCGCTACGGCTCATGCAATCATGGCGCGCTGGAAGAACCCTGAAAGGGGCGCCTTGAGAGCGGACCGAACCCTACGGGCCATGATGTTTCCCCCTCCTTTACACGGCGAGCGGCAGAGCGGGCCGCGCCAGGCGCCACCGGCGCCACTGGTGCCGCTGGGCATCGGCGAGGTCATCGCGGAGCGCTACACCGTAACCGGCGTGCTCAACGCCACCCCCGCTCGCGTCGTGTACCAGGCACAGAACCGGGCTGGCGTGGAAATGGTCGTCCTGGAGATGAGCGCCCCGCTTCACCTGGACGCCGCGTTCGATCCGGACGCGACCGTGCCGCTCTCCCGCACGGAGTCGCCGCTGGTGATCCGCGTTCATGAGCAGGCCACCGAGGGGACGCGCTCCTTCGTGGCGTTCCACCTCCCCCCCGGAGTTCTTGTTTCCAGCGGCGCGTTGTACCGCTGGGACCCGGAGCGGCTCGGCCTGATCGGCCGCATCGTGCGATCTTTCCGACGCTCGCGCGACCGCCGGGTCTACATTCCGCACTGCGCCTGGGAGACGCTGTTTGTGGACGGCGAGCGCAACGTGGACTGGCTCTCGCCAGCCGTCGCGAGCGGCAAGTTCTTGCTCGAAGAGCGGGGGATGGGGCCTTCGCCCACGGTCCGCACCGCGCTGG
>VGFD01000378.1 GCA_016868975.1 Armatimonadota bacterium
CACGGAAAAATTCGACCCACGGAAAAATTCGACCCACGGAAAAATTCGACCCACGGAAAAATTCGACCCACGGAAAAATTCGACCCACGGAAAAATGACAGGGGAGCCAGAGGCTCCCCTAAAGAGAGGGGATGTTTTGGGGGTTTCGATGTCAGACCTGGAAGGGGGTCTCGGGTCCCCTTCCAGGGCTCATTGTAGCCCATGCCGGCAGATTAAGATATGACAACATTTGTGACAATGTCTCGAGAATGTGAACAGGGTGTTGCCGGGATGTAAAAGGTTTGGGTCGGTGGACTTATCGCTCGACGGGGCAGCGGCGGGTTCGCCGTTGTAAACAATATGTTACAGCCCTTGACCGTCAGCCTCCGCGTCGGTACACATTTTTCAGGCCGACCCTGGGGTGCGTCCGGTACGTGCGAGGAGTCAATAGGAGGGAATCCTGTCTTGACGCCGCCCATTTCTCCTTCGCGCACCGATCGCGTTGAAACACCGAGCCGTTCCTCGCAGCCCGACCTCGGCAACCTGCCTGGCGAGCAGCCATCCCTGCCCTCGCGCGAGCGGACCAGCCTGTCCGACGAGTCCGCGCGCATTCTTGAAGGCGCTCTGCCCGGCCGAAGACTGGGCGTGGGCACCAGAGGCAAGGAGGTCGCGCACATCCAGGCCGCCCTCATCAAGTGGATGCCCTCCTGGCGCAACCGCCTCGCCGTCGACGGCGTGTACGGGCAGCAGACGAAAAAGGCCGTGGAATTCTTCAAGCGCACCTACGGGCTGGGCAAGGACGGCACCTCGCTGGATGCAAAGTCCGCGCGCTACCTCCGCGAAGTGCGCGACGGAACGTTCTGGGTCCCCAACAGCCCGCCTCGCCACCTGCGCGCGCCGGACATGGAAAAGCGCTACCAGCGCGCCTTGAAATCCGGCTATCCCTTCGACGTTCCCGCCAACACCGGCGGAAACGGCCTCACGCCGGATCAAGTGCGCGCCATCGCGAGGTCCGATCCGGCGCGACTCGTCAAGTACAAGGGATTCGAGGGCCAGGCGCTCACCTTCAAGCGGTACATCGAGCTGGAAAAATCGGTGTCCGAGAAATTTCCCGGCTACCACGCGGCCATCACCTGCACGACAGAGGGCTCGCACAGCAGCTCCGCGCACGGCGAGGGGCGCGCCGTCGACTTCGTCCTGGAGCGGGATCGCGACAACTACCGACCGGCCGCCAGCGAATTCGAGGCCGGAGAATTGGACGCGCTGGCGCTCAAGAATGGATTCCATCCCTACAACGAATATCTGAACGACTCGACGTACAAGACCGGCGAGCACATGCACGTCGAGATGCAATAAACTGCCGATCAAGGCGAATATTAAGACGCCGGGAGGGTCGCTGGGACCCGCTACACCAGCTCGAAAACCACCGCGGCGCCGGGCGCCCCGCGCGTGCCCGGCCACATGTCGGGGGAAGAGAATCCCGCCTTCGCGGCGTGCTCGCGGAACGCCTCAAGCAAGTCGGGCGGCTTGGCGTCATTTCCCGGGTGGATTTTCCCGCGCATCGACGCCACGAAGCGCTGCGCGGCCACCGGGTCGGTGCGGCGCAGCTCCGCCAGCATCAGCCAGTACATGTGGCGCCAGCGCGGCGGGAGCTGGTCGAGCTGCTCGGCCACTTGCTCGATGACGTCATCCGGAAGCCTCTTTAGCCCCTGCGGCGGAATGACCACCGGCCCGCGCACCCGGGAAGCGCTGAGCATCGCGATCGGGCTGCCGGTAATCGACATCGTCATCTGCATGGCCGTCCTTCTATCGTCCGAGCGGCCGCCCCGGTTAAGCCCCTATCAAGATCCCTTCAGTCAAGATCCCTTCAGTCAAGATCCCTTCAGTCAAGATCCCTTCAGTCAAGATCCCTTCAGTCAAGATCCCTTCAGTCACTGCACAACGTCCCCGACCCGACGTGGCGGTCGTTTGAGTCCGTGGACCCGTTCAGCCAGGAAGCGAAGGAGTCCCCATGCGGCCGGCCCGCTCTCCCGGCCATGACCCCCTCCGCGACGCGCGACTGGCGGCCCTTCCCAAGGGCGTCCTGCGCGGCTGAAGGAAGCGGAGCCTGCGGCGCCCAACCTTCACCGCGCAAAATTGACGAGTGAGGGTTCGCCATGCACAAGTTTGACAACGGCAGCGCCGAAGTTTTCGTATTCACCTACAAGGAAGGCTTGCTGTCCGCGGTGGCGCATGATTTAAAAATCCGCGTCAACGATTTCGAGATCACGGTCGACGAAGAGAACAACGACCTGACCGCGCGCTTCAATCCCGCCTCGCTGCAAGTGGTGAACGCCATGAAGGAAGGCCGTGACACGCCCGGCACGCCGGGCGACAACGACAAGAAAACCATCCAGGACACCATCCAGAACGACGTGCTGCACACCAAGAAATTCGGCGAGATCACCTTCGAATTGGAGGCCCATCGCGCGGCCGGCGACGGCTACCAGATCAAGGGGGACCTCAACCTGCACGGGCAGAAGAAATCCGTCATGGTGGACGTCCGCCAGGAGAACGGACACTTCGTGGCAGAGACGACCCTCCACCAGCCGGACTTCGGCATCAAGCCATACAGCGCCATGATGGGCACGTTGAAAATCAAGCCGGACGTAAAAATCCAGGTGCGCGTGCCGCGCTGGTAGTTATCCTAACGCCCGAACCGCCTCGTCGCAATTGCCGTAAATCGGAAATATCCGCGTCAGGCCGGTAATGTTGAACACCTTGTTGATCTGGGGATTGGTGGAAACGATGACCAGCGATCCCTTGTTTTCCCTGGCGCGCCGCGCGGCGGAAAGCAGCGCGCTCAGACCGGTGGAGTCGATGTAGCGGACCGCTTCCAGGCTGACCGCCAGCAGGCGGCGCCCGCCGTCCAGGTGCATGTGCAGCGCCTGCTGGACCTCGGCGGCGGTGAAGGTGTCGAAGTCGCCGGACAGCAGCACCAGCACGCTGCCGTTGTCCATGTCCTGACTCTCGATGATGATGCCGTCGACGTGATCTGACATGCTGCCTCCTCTCGCCGCGCGCGGCGCCCCCTGCTGGGCTCCATCATAGTCGATCTCCCGCCGCCGCGCCAGAGGGGTCGGCGGCCCCATCCGCGAAGGAAATTCGCCGGAATCGCGCATGGATTTTCTGCTCAAGATCAAGAACCTGGTCACCGCCATCGGAGGCGACGGGAACGTTCCCGTGGAGCGCCGCGATACGCCGCGCATTGTCGTCCCCATCAACGGCACCTGCGCCACCGAAGACCAGCGCGCCTTCTCGGCGACCATCGCCGACGTGGGCCTTTACGGGATGCGCCTGGAAGTCCCGAAGGCGCAGGCGGTGGGCGCCGTGCTGCACGTGAAGGTGGTGCGCGGGCAGGGGATCATCGCGCTGTCCAACTTCGAGGTCGACACCATCCGCACCGAGGTGCTCTGGTGCCGCAAAGCGCCCGCCAAGAAGGGGCACGTGCTGGGCGTCAAGTACGCCGACACCCGCAGCAAGCTGAGCAACTCGTGGCTGCGCTTCATCTTCCAGAAATTCGGCCTCAACACAGGCTCCTCGACGCAGCGGCGGCGCGACATCCGCATCCGCTCCGCCGTCCCGGTGGTCATCACCGACAACGCCGGCACCACGACCTCCGGCGATTGCGTGAACATGGGCGTGGGCGGCGTGCTGGTGGCCTGCCAGCAGGTCTTCCCCGAACAGACGCGGGTTTCCATGGAGATCGGGCCGTACGCAAGGCTCCCCAGGCTGGCCATGAAAGGCACCGTGGTGCGCCGCCGCCTTTCCAAGAAAGCCGACGCGTGGCTGCTGGGCATCGCGTTTCACGGCGCGGAGTACGAAGACTCGCGCGTGCTCTCGAAGTACCTCCTCAAAGTCCTCCAGGACGCGGAAAAGACCGACGACTCCGTGTAAACTCCGTGTAAAGGTGTTACCACGCCGGCAATATCAAGGGCGGCCCGGATTCGCTATACTGCGCCCGAACTGACGATTGCGGAGGAGAACCATGATTACCCTTGCCCCGATGAATTTCACGCCCGCTTCGCTGCGCACGCTTAACGGCCCGGCCCCGGGGCCCGCGCCCACGCCGCCGACCCCGACCACGCCGGCCCCGCCCCAGGACGACTGGGAGAAGCGCGAGCGCAAGCGTGAGGAAGCCCGCTGGCTGGGCCGCGTGGGCGGCGCGGCGTTGGGCGGCACGGCGGTAGCCGCGCTGACCCTGGCCGGCGGAACGGCCGCCCGGGTGGGCGGCGCCATCGGCGGCGTCGGCCTGGGCGCCGCGGTCGGCGCGGTGGCCGGAGGACTGGCCGGTCTCGGCCTGTATTCGCTGGTTGGTCGCGGCGGCGACGGCTGGGAAAGCCTCGGCTGGCTGCTCCTGGGCGGCGTCATCGGCGCTGCCGCCGGCGCCATCGGGGGCGGCATCGGCGGCTTGGTCCTGGCCGGCAGCAGCCCGGCCTGGGGCACCGTGGTCGGCGCCACCGGCGGCGGTGCACTCGGACTGGCCGGCGGCCACTTCGCGGCCGAGTACTACGTCGACGTGATCGACAAGTACCGCGGCACGCCGTAGTCCACCGCGAGTTGCGTCGGGTCCATTGCTGGGCCCGACTCCGCCACAGTCGGGTCGGTTGCTGGGCCCGACTTTTTCGTTCTCGCGGGGTACCGTCGCCCATGCGCAGAAGCCGCCTTGCATGGACGCCTTCTCCGAGCCCACCCGCCTCTGGATCGCGGAATCCTTCGCCGCGCCCACGCCGGCGCAGGCCCAGGCGTGGGCGGAGATCGCGGCCGGCGGTGACGTCCTGGTGGTGGCGCCGACCGGCTCCGGCAAGACGCTGGCCGCCTTCCTCTGGTCCATCGATCGCATCGCAGCGGCGCCCCCGCCCGACCCCAAAAAGCGCCTGCGCGTCCTCTACGTGTCCCCGCTGAAGGCCCTCGCGGCTGACATCGAGCGCAATCTGCGCGCCCCCCTCAGCGGCATCCGCAGCGCCGCGCTGCGCCAGGGCTTGCCTCCCGGCGAAATCACCGTGGGCGTCCGCACCGGCGATACTCCCTCCGACGAGCGGCGCCGCTTCACCAGGACGCCGCCCGACATCCTCGTCACCACGCCGGAGTCACTGTTCCTGATCCTCACCTCGCAGGCGCGCGAGATGCTGCGCTCGGTCGACACCGTCATCGTCGACGAGGTGCACGCCCTGGTCGCCACCAAGCGCGGCGCCCACTTCGCGCTCAGCCTGGAGCGTCTCGATCGCCTCGCCGGGGCGCGGGTCCAGCGCATCGGGCTGTCCGCGACGGTGCAGCCCGTCGAGGAGGTGGCGCGCTTCCTGGGCGGCGCGCGGGAGGTGGCGGTGGTGCGCCCGCCGGCCCGCAAGGCCCTCGAGCTGCGCGTCGAGGCGCCCCACGAAGAGGGCGACGAGGTCTGGCCGGCCCTTGACGCGCGCCTCCTCGAGCTGGTCGGCGCGCACCGCTCCACCATCGTGTTCGCCAACTCGCGGCGCCTCGCCGAGCGCGTCTCGGCGCGCCTGAACGAATCCGCCGGGACAGCCGTGGCGCGCGCCCACCACGGCTCGATAAACCACGAACTGCGCCGCGCCATCGAGGAGGACCTCAAGGCCGGCCGTCTCCCCGCGGTGGTGGCCACCTCCAGCCTGGAGCTGGGCATCGAC
>VGFD01000379.1 GCA_016868975.1 Armatimonadota bacterium
TGTCGAAGTAGTCCTTGGGGACGCCGCCCAGGTGGTTGTCACGATACTGCGGGACCCAGTAGGTGACCTCAACGGAGATCGGCTCGCGGCCGTCAGTCGAGACCGGCGGGTTCACCGTGGGGATCGGTGCGGCAAGGCTTCCTAGCGCGTTCATGCAGCCTCTCCTGCAAAACTCAAAGGCCCGGAGGGGGCCCCGCCTGATGGTGCCACACATCCGCCTGGCCCGCAAGCAACAGATTGTTACCAGTTCGCCAGAGGATTCGAGCGGCGCTATCGAGTAGTTGGCTGCGCTTTTGACCGACGAACCTCAAATTTGCACAGGGAGATGACCCGCGATGGCGCTTGCGACCCAGTCCAACGTTGATATTGAAGGCCTGCTCGGCGACGAGGCCAAGACCCTGCTCGAGCACAAGAGCACGGGGATCCCCAGGGAGATGCTGCACCTGCCCGGTCCCGACTTCATCGACCGGGTGTACGCCCAGACCGACCGCAACCCCCAGGTGCTGCGCAGCATCATGGCACTGTTCAACCGCACCGGGCGGCTTGCCCACACCGGCTACCTGTCCATCCTGCCGGTGGACCAGGGGATCGAGCACTCGGCGGGCGCTTCGTTCGCGCCCAACCCGATCTACTTCGATCCAGAGAAGATCGTCGAGCTGGCCGTCGAGGGCCAGTGCAACGCGGTCGCCTCCACGCTGGGCGTGCTGGGCGCGTGCTCCCGCAAGTGGGCGCACAAGATCCCCTTCATCGTAAAGATCAACCACAATGAATTTCTCACCTACCCCAACAAGTTCGACCAGATCATGTTCGCCAACGTGCAGCAGGCCTGGGACATGGGCGCGGTCGCCGTGGGCGCGACGATTTATTTCGGCTCCGAGGAGTCCTCACGCCAGATCCAGGAAGTCTCCCAGGCCTTCGCGCACGCGCACGAGCTGGGCCTGGCCACCATCCTGTGGTGCTACCTGCGCAATCCGGCCTTTAAGACGAAGGAGGCCGACTACCACGTGGCGGCCGACCTGACCGGCCAGGCCAACCACCTGGGGGTGACCATCGAGGCGGACATCATCAAGCAGAAGCTGCCCGAGAACAACGGCGGCTACACCGCGCTCAACTTCGGCAAGACCGACAAGCGCGTATACACCGAGCTGACCACGGCCAGCCAGATCGACATGACCCGCTACCAGATTGCCAACTGCTACATGGGCCGCGCCGGACTGATCAACTCGGGCGGCGCGTCGGGCGCGCACGACCTGCAGGACGCGGTGCGCACCGCGGTGATCAACAAGCGGGCCGGCGGCACCGGACTGATCTCCGGCCGCAAGGCGTTCCAGAAGCCGATGGCCGAAGGCGTCCAGTTGCTCAACGCGATCCAGGACGTGTACCTGTCCAAGGATGTAACCATCGCTTAGTGCTCCGCGGCGCAAGTCTGATCATGAATTGGAGCCCCGGGCGCGGACCACTAAGCCCCAAATCGGTTTGATCGTGTCGCGCGCCACGCCCGGTCCGTCGTTGTCCCGTAAGGCGACGCTACTTGTGTCGCGCGCCACTTAGTGGAAATGAAAAGAGGGCCGTCGCGGGCCCTCCTTTCATTTCCGTGAAGAACTTCAGTAACCGCGGGACTTGCCCCATACGGTGCCCAGCACAACGCCGGTGATCAACGAGATGGGGAGCCAGATCAGGCAGTATTTCAAGGTCCAGGGCGCGTTGTACGCAAAAATCAGGCTGATCATTCCCAGCCCCAGGCCGACAGCGCTGCCGTCCAGCGTGCCTCCGATGGGGCTGCTTCCGTGATGGCCGTGCGCGATGGTGTCAGACATTGTTGAGAATAAAGAGCCTTTCTGCAATTGGGTGCCGCCCATGATTCCGCGTCGTGGCCGGGTTCCCCTGCGGAGGAATATTCGTCCCCGTAGTAGCGCCAGGTTCGGGGGATCAATGAACACCATGGGCCTGGTCACGGCGTTCCAGGTTCGATGGCGGCCCCAGGTCCCGCTCCGGATGAGGGTTCCATTAGAGATAGTAAACATTCAGGGATTTTTCAGGTCTTCTTGACACACTCAAGCCATGAACACCCAGATTGCGAACGTTCCCTGGCGCTTCAACGTCGTCACCCCGGGCTACACGGCCGCTCCCGCGCCGCAAGCGACGGTGGCCGAGCCGTTCGACCCGGCCGCGAAGTCCATCCAGGGCGTGCTCACGCCGCTCTCGGTGGACCCCAAGAAGGGCCTTTCCGCCGCCGAGGCCGATCGCCGCCTGCAGCAGCACGGCAAGAACGAGATCGCCCACGCCGAGAAGACCTCCGCCCTGGCGCGCTTTGCCGGCCAGTTCAAGAATCCGCTCAGCCTGTTGCTCCTGCCGGCCGGCGTCATCGCCGCCGTGATGGGCGAGGTCCCTGACGCCATCGGCATCGGCGTGGTCTCGCTGCTCAACGCGGGCATCGGCTATGTTCAGGAGGCCAGGGCCGAGAAGTCGATGGACGCCTTGAACAGCCTGTCGGTGCGCGAGGCGCGGGTCCTCCGCGACGGCCACCGCCAGACGGTCCCAGCCTCCAATCTGGTGCCCGGCGACATCATCCACCTCAGCCCCGGCGACGTAGTGCCCGCCGACGCGCGCCTCATCGAGTCGCAGTCGCTCACCACCGACGAGGCGGCGCTCACCGGCGAGTCCCTCCCGGTCAACAAGGACGCCAACGCCACCGTGGCGCCCAAGTCCGCGCCGCACGCGCAAAAGAACATGATCTTCTCCGGCACCGGCGTGAAGAACGGCGGCGCGGAAGCGGTCGTCACCAGCACCGGGCTCAACACCCAGATCGGTGACATCGCAAAAAAGACCCAGACCGCGACCCCGCCGCCCACGCCGCTGGAGCGGGACCTGCACAAGGTGGCCTCGCAGTTCATCAAGATGGGCGGCGTGGCCAGCGTGGGCGTCGGCGTGGCCGCCGCGATGTCGATGGGCTCGCCAATGGCCGGCCTGAGCACCGCGATCTCCACGCTGGTGGCGGTCGTCCCCGAATCCCTCCCGACGGTCACCACGCTGACGCTGACCAACGGGATTCGCGAAGCGCGCGAGCGCAACGTGCTCATCCGCAACCTCTCCTCGGTCGAGACCCTGGGGTCGACGACGGTCATCTGCACCGACAAGACGGGGACGCTCACCACCGGCGAGATGGAGGGCCGCAAGATCTGGGCGCTCACCCCCGAGGACGAGAAGCTGGCGACGCTGGGCGCGCTGATCGGCAACACCGCCGAGCGCGAGGGCGGCCGCTGGCTGGGCGCGCCCACCGAGATCGCGATGATGACCTACGTGAACAACCTGCCCGGCCTGAAGTTCACCATGGAATCCGACGGCGTCACCGCCACGTTCAAGGACGGGCACGCGCAGAAGTTCACGCTGACCCCCGAGCAGCGAGCCGCCATGGAGCCGCTGGTCACGGAAGGGAAGAAGTCGGAGGCGCTCGACGCTCTTTCCGACGCCATCCAGTCGCGCTCGAAGGACTATCCCTTCAGCTCGGTGCGCAAGATGCACACCGTCGCGGTTCCTGGCGAGATTCTGGGTGGGACGGGCTACCTGTCGTTCACCAGCGGCGCGCTGGATCGCATTCTGCCGCAGACGAACATGACGGACGCCGAGAAAGCCGCCGTCATCCAGAAAAACGACGAGCTGGCCGCGCAGGGCTTCCGCGTCATCGCGCTGGCCACCAGGAAATCCGACGCGCTGGGCGCCACTGAGGACATGGAGTCGGGCCTGACGCTGAGCGGGCTGATGGCCATCCAGGATCCGCTGCGGGACGGCGTCAAGAATAGCGTCGCCGAGCTGCACGGCGCGGGCATTCGGGTCATGGTCATCACCGGCGACCAGATTCTCACCGCAAAGTCGATCGCCACCGAGGCCGGCATCCTTACCCCGGGCAAGAACCAGTTCGTGCTCTCCGACGACCTGCTGGAAAACGTCGACCCGTCGACGGCCCAGGGCAAGGCGCGCATCGAGGAGATCGTGAAGCAGGCCGAGGCCGCCGAGGAAGTGGTCGTCAGCGGACCGTGGATTGACGTGTTCGCGGATCGTCCCCAGGCGGAGAAGGATCCCAAGAACCTGGGCGTCATCTCGTACGACCGCTTCAAGGCGCTTGCCCACAAGGCGTGCGTGGCCTACCGCGTGGAGCCGCGCCACAAGTTCCGCCTCGTGCAGACGCTGCAGGAGCTGGGCGAGACGGTCGCCATGACCGGCGACGGCGTGAACGACGCGCCCGCCATCAAGGCCGCCGACATCGGCATCGCAATGGGCATCCGGGGCACCGAGGTGACCAAGGAAGCGGCCCACATGATTCTCACCGACGACTCGTTCAACTCGATTGCGAGCGGCGTCAAGGTAGGTCGCCTGATCCACAGCAACATTCGCAAGAACGTCGCATTCACGGTGTCGTCAAACCTCGCGGAAATCGCCGCGGTCGGCATGACCTCGGTCGCCGGGATTGCCACGGGCGCGGGCCTTCCCCCGATTTTCACGCCGCTGCAGATCCTCTGGATCAATCTGGCCACCGACACCATGCCGTCGCTCGGACTGGGTCAGGAAACCGCCGAGAGCGAGCTGATGAAAGAGCAGCCGCGCGGCAGGGACGCGGGGCTGATCAGCAAGCGCAAGCTGGGACAATTGCTCACCCTGGGCGGCGTGATGGGCGCCACCGCGGCCGGGCTGTACATGCTGGGTCCGGTGGCCGGCAACGTGGCGCAGACCATGGCCTTCAATTATCTCAACCTCGCCCAACTGGTGAACGCCCTGAACGCCCGCAAGGAAGGCAACGGCTCGCCGTTCGAGGGACTGCTCCAGAACAAGCTGCTTCTGGGCTCCATCGTTGGAACCGCGGCGCTGCAGGTGGCGCTCCCCTTCATCCCGGGCGTGGGCTCGGCGCTCAAGGTGGCCACGCTGACGCTGCCCCAGTGGGCCATCGTCGGTGGATTGGCCGCCGCGGTGCTGCCGGCCGGGATGCTGGTCAAGAAGATCTTCAAGGAAAAGCCAGAAGGCGGCCATTAGGCACGGTATGCCTTTCCCACACTCCACTGCCGCGAAGGAGTAACCGCCACACTGCGTTGAATAAACTTCAATGAGGTGAGGCTCTTGTCCACGATCCTGGTGGTAGACGACGATCCTTCCGCGCGCGGCGCACTGCGGATGCTGCTCGGGCGGGCCGGATATCAGACGCGCGAGGCGGCCGACGTCCGCGAGGCGCTGCAAGTTGTCGACGGCGCGATCGACGCGGCGGTGCTCGACTACAACCTTCCCGACGGCACCGGCCACGAGTTGTGCCGCGCCATGCGCGAGCGCTCGGAGACGCGGCACATTCCGGTGATGATCCTGACCGCGCGGCGACCGGACGCCAGCAGCCACATCGAAGGGTACGACGGCGGCGCGGATATGTACGTGCACCGCCCGTTTGACAACGACGAGCTGCTCAGCTGCATTCGCGCCATGCTGCGCGTGCGCGCCATGCAGATGGAGGTGGTGCGGCAAAACCGCAGGCTCCGCGAGTTGTCCCGCCTGACTCAGGCGATCGCGGCTGCCGGGGGCATACCGGAAAAACTGCGGATGCTTGGCGACAGCGTGCGGGCGCTGCTCGGGTCCTGCACGGTGGACGTGGTGATGGCGGACGGCACGGTGGCCGTC
>VGFD01000380.1 GCA_016868975.1 Armatimonadota bacterium
GGGCGTGCTCAGCATCCTCCAGGGGTTCCTCTAGCAAGAAGGACCGGGCTTGCCCCGGTCCTTCGTTCACGGCTGCCGCTGCGGTGGTGAATCCCCGGGCTTCTCGGGCTCCTTCCGCGGGTGCCCCGCCATGCTGTCCACCAGGCCGCGGGCCCAGTCGTTGCCGGCGGTGAAGCCCTTCTTGGCGCCTTCGAACGCGCCCTCGCCGGCGTCGATGACGGCTTCCACGCCCCCCGCGAGGGCGCCGCCGGTCCAGGCACCCAGAACCGGGCCGGCCACCGCGCCGATCACGACGCCCAGCGGACCGAAGGCAAGACCCATGGTAACCCCTTTGATGAGGCCCAGGCCAGCGCCGGCGATGCGCAGAGTGCTCTTGGCCGCGGCCGGTAACTCGACCGACTGGTCGCCCGCGTGGCGCACGGCGCCGAGGCTGGCGGCGCCCACCGCGGTGGCGGCGCCGGCCACGAAGCCGGCGGCTCCGCGCGCGAGGCGGAAGGCTACTGAGGGCTCGTTGTCGTTCTTGCCGACCTCCACCTTGTCTTGCACAGTGGCGGGCGCCTCGGCCGGAGCGGAGGGCGTGGCAGGAGCGGGGGCGGGCGTCTGCACGCCAGCCGGTTTGATGGCATCCATAATTACTCTTCTCTCTCCCGTTTTCAGGCCACCGGTCGGCACATCGTCTTGACGGCCAGCTGCGCGGCCTGCGTCCATTGCTTTGCCGCGTGTTTGGCAACACGCTCATTACAGTCCCTTTCTGTCAGTGTACGACAGATCGCGGGCCGGGAGCAATCGCGCTTGTTAACAGGATGTTAACATCGGCTGAATCCTACCGGACCCGACTTGACACCGCGGCCTGCCCGGCGGAAAATTTACCAGGTGAGTCTGTTCTTGCACGGGAGTCGAATCGTGGATCTGCCGAGTCAAAACGTCAACGCGGCGGCCGCCGCGCGCACGCCATCCGCGGAAGCACCACCCGCCGTTCACCCCGGCGACACGGGGCGCGCGATCATCGCCATGGGGCGCGGGCCGGCAGACCCGGACTCGGGCGGCCTGATCGCCTCGCCGCGCTAGACATTGTCGCTCCGCAAACCCGCCGCCCTCCGTCCTGGCGACCGCGTGGCCATCGTCGCGCCCTCGAGTCCCTTTGAGCCGGAGAACCTGGAGCGCGGCGCCGCCTGGCTGAAGCGCAACGGCTTCGATCCGGTCTGGGACGAGCGCTGCCTGTCCCGGCACCGCTACCTGGCCGGCGAGGACGCCGCTCGCGCGAAGGCGCTCAGCGACGCGATTCTCCGCGACGACGTGCGCGGGATTTTCTGCGCGCGCGGCGGCTACGGCGCGGCTCGCCTGCTGCAGCACCTGGACGCCTTCACGCTCAAGCCGCACTGCAAAGTCTTCGTGGGGTTCTCCGACGTCACCACGCTGCACCAGTATTTCATGGAGCGCTGCGGCTGGGTCACTTTTCACGGGCCCATGGTGGCCACCCGCTGGGCCGGCGAGGGATTTGACGAGGAGACCGCCGTCTCGTTGCTAGGCGCGGTAACTTCCGCGGATGCGCCGCCGCCGATTTCCGGCGGAAAGACCTTGCACGGTGGGCGCGCGCAGGGTCCGCTGGTGGGCGGCAACCTGTCGCTGATCTGCACCAGCATCGGCACCTCTCATGAAGTCAATACCGACGGCACCCTGCTACTCCTGGAAGACGTCCACGAAGCGCCCTATCGCGTGGACCGCATGCTCACCCACTTGCGCCAGGCGGGTAAATTGTCCGGGGTGCGCGGCATCATCGTGGGAGAAATGCTCGACTGCGCAGCGGAGGGCTTCACGGTAAATGACGTGATTGCCGACTGCCTGGCCGACGTCGGCGTGCCGGTGGTCACCGATTTTCCCATCAGCCACGGGAAGCCGAATTACACGGTGGCGCTGGGCCTGCCGCACGATCTGGACGCCGACGCCGGCATCCTCACTCCGCTGGAGTCTGGAGTAGTTTAACCGCCTCAATAAAGCGCCGTACCAGGGCCGGGTCCTTGTGCCCCACGTCCGCCTCCACTCCGCTGGCCACGTCCACCATGGCGGGCTGCACCGTGCGCACGGCTTCCGCCACGTTGTCCGGAGTGAGGCCGCCCGACAAGATCACCGGCCGCCCGAAGGTCATGGCATAGCGGGCCAGCGACCAGTCGAAGGTTTTTCCGCTGCCGCCGCGCTCGGTGTCCGACCAGGTGTCGAGCAGGAATGCGCCGGCCGGAAAGAAGCGGATCGCCTCAAGGTCCTCGGGCGCCTGCGGGCGGAACACCTTGATGCAGTTGGGCGCAAAGCGCTGGCACGCCTCCGGCGACTCGTCCCCGTGGAACTGCACCGCCTGCAGACCCACGAGATGCGTGATCTCGGAGATGCGGTGCGGATCCTCGTTGACGAACACGCCGACCTTGAGCACGAACGGGGGGATTTCCGAGGCGATGCGCCGTGCCGTGGGAACGTCCACCTGGCGGCGGCTGGGCGCGAAAATCATCCCGATGGCGTCCGCGCCGGCTCTCCAGGCCACCACGGCGTCCGCGCTGTTGGTAATTCCGCAAATTTTTACCCGCGTCATTGCCTGCTCCTGTTTCTGCGCAGCACCACGAGCCACGTGCAGAGCAGGAAGATCGAAGTCGCCAGCGACATCAGCAGCCCCAGGTGAAAGGAGGTCGGCGCGAAGCGCATATCGATGCGATGCATGCCGGCTTTCACTGGAACCGCTCGAAAAATGCTGTTTGCGATCAGAATCGGGGTTGGCTGACCGTCCACCGTGGCAATCCAGCCGGGGTAGGCCAGTTCGGAGAACACCACGAAGGTGTCGCGATCGCTGGTGACCTCGACGGACAGGCTGTCGTCCTGGTAGTCGAGAACCCGCACCGCCCCGACCGGTGGGCCCGGGGGACCGTCCAGCTTGACCCGCGGGTCCTCGTGGAAGTACACTTTGCGGCTCGGCTGGAACTGCCGATCGCGCAGCTTCGTCAGGATAATTTCGCTGTCCGGGACAACCTCGAAATCGCGCACCAGGAAGGCCACGCCAACCGGGTTGGCGATGGGCGCGATCTCAAGATCTTTTGGCTTGAAATCAAGGTAGCCGCTGGTGGGCACTCTCAGCACGTACTTGAGATTCAACAGCCGCGTCATTCCATTCAACACCGGCGCCACCACGAAAAACCCGTTGTGGTGCATCATGCCGGCCTGCTCGGAGCGGGGCGGCAAATTTCCAGCCTGGCTGTAGTATAGATACTCGATATAAGGTTCCACGTACAGCGGATTGGTGCCCTGGATACTGTACACGCCGAACACCGGGCACCACGTCGCCACCTGGGTCGGAACACGGGAGTTGGTGTGGGTTGCGATGCGAAATGGCCCTCGCCGCGCGGCGACTTCGGCCAGGATGCCCACCCCGGAAACAACCTGTCGGGGATCCTCAAATCGCACGTAGCGGCTGGCAAACCACACGAGATCCGCACCGATCAGCAGGCTCACCAGACCCATGGCCCAGGTCGCCCGAACGCCCCCGATGCGGGTCACCACACAAGCCGCGGCACCCACGCACAGGAGTCCCAGGGCGAACTTGCGCTCGTCAAACAGCGGGGGGGAATGACGTGAGATCAGCACGATGGCGGCCGTGGCAAGGGTGCCCAGGGAAAGCGCGCCGATCAAGGGCAGTGCCGCAAGCAGGCTGCGCCGATCGCGCGGCGCACGGTAGCGGGCGAGGGCATCGATGCCGTAGGCGGCCAGCACCGAGACGGCCACCACGGTCCACACCATCCAGCGGGCCGGCACGCGGAATTTTCCGAACATCGGAACGATGGCGCGCACCACTTCGTGAAAGCCGAAAACGTGATTTCCCAGGCTCAATATCAGGCCGACCAGGGCGATTCCCAGAAAATACCAGGCACGCCCCGCGCGACGGCTGTCGCCGAGCGCCGCGCCCACCAGGACGAGGGTCAACAACCCCATGTAAAAGCACTCTTCGTGAAAGGTGTAGGATGCGCCCAGCCAGTTGTCTTCCTGCGGATTTCCCCACGCATACGGCCAGAGCAGGGTGGCCAGCATGTAGGGCGCCGCCGTGCCGATGGTGGAATACGACGAGGGCACGGACGCCTGGCGCGATGACATCATCGCCATTTCCGCCATGGGAAATATCTGCAGCGCGCAGAGCGCCACGGCGAGCATCGGGACCAGCGCCATGCCCAGCGCCGACACCACGACCTTAAAGGCGTCGTCGCACTGGCGCACCGCGCGGATAGCCAACGGCACGCTCCACACCAGCGCCAGCAGGCCGGAGATGTAGACCATCTGCGGCGCCCCGCCCAGGAGCATAAGCGCCAGGACCACCGCGCCGGCCATCAGCCAGGGCCAGGAGGGCTGGCGCCAGTACAATTCCACGGCAAGCAGCAGCAGCGGCGTCCACACGTACGAGCTGAGCATGGGCAATTGCGTCAGGTGGAGCACCGGAAATGCCGAGAAAGCGAAAATCATCCCGCCGGTCACCGCCGCCAGGCGGCTGGACTCGTCGGGCACGTCCATGTGGCGCAGCAGAGCGTACATTCCCAGGCCCGCCACGGAAAAGTGAAAGGCCACGAAACCCACCATGGCGACATGGGTAGGGAGCAGGTAGAACACCAGGTTCGGCGGGTAGAAAATCTGCCGCTGAATATCCGCGATGTGGGGCATGCCGCACAATTCGTAAGGCAGCCAGAGGCTCACGTGCCCCTGCTGCGCCATGCGGTACATCAGGGATTTCCAGGGATAGAACCAGTAGGCCAGATCGTCGTAAATGAGCGTGCCGTGGTAGGGCAGACCGCGGCAGAAAAATATGAACGGAACGAGCGCCAACACCGCCAGCGCGATCTGAGTGCGCCTTTCGAGCCCCCTCATGCCGCGAACAAATTTAAGTCGCGGGGCCGACCTGGCTTTCCTCGGGCAGGCTCTCCTCGGCTTCCAGCACCTCGCCCATCATGGAAAAATTGCTGTCCTCGTCGATGGTCACGTTGCTGACCGGGGGCGCCTCGCGCGGGCCGGCCTCGACGGCGACGGGACGCACGACCGGCGTGACGGCGGCCTCCGGCGCCTCAAAGAAGGTCGGCTCCGGCGAGATTTTCTGGAGCAGCAGGTCCTGCACGTGCACCGGGGTCAGCGCCGAGAAGTTGGCCAGCACGTTGCGCAAGACGGCCTTCTCCTTCTGGCGCATGACGTCCATGAAACGCTCTTCCAGGTGGGCCAGCGAGTCCATGAAGTCGAACTCACAATTGGGGTTGGACGCCTGCAAGTGATTGCGCATCAATTTGGAGACGCGCTCGGTGGAAGTCACGATGACGTGCCCCAGGGAATACGCCGCAACGTGCGCGTTGATCAGGTAGGAGTCTTCCAGCGTGAACTTGCGGTTGCTCAACACCAGCAGGTAGAACTGGTCGTTGATGGTCACGAAGAAGTTGGTCAGATCGCCCTCGCCGGTGTGCACCCGGACGTCGCTGTTCGCGATGCCGATGCTCTCCAGCGCGCCCAGCACGCGCACCACCAGCCAGTAGTCGCGCTCCACCAGCTTGCGGCCGAAGTCGGTGACGGTGATGATCTCGTCAAGCGATTCTTCGCTGACTGAATTTCCGCAAACAAAGCACTTG
>VGFD01000381.1 GCA_016868975.1 Armatimonadota bacterium
ACCATGCTGTGGGCGGTCGTGCTGTACGCGGCCGCCATGATCGGCTTCGGGTTGTCCACCTCGTATCCGCTTTCTCTGCTGCTGCTTGCGGTGACCGGGGCCACTGATTCGGTGAGCGCGGTGATTCGCGGCACGATACGACAACTGGTCACCCCCGACGAGCTTCGCGGGCGCATGACCTCGGTAAACATGCTGTTTTTCGTGGGCGGCCCGCACCTCGGGGAAGTCGAGGTGGGCGCGCTCGCGCAATTCATGGGGGTGGGCCCGGCGGTCGCGGTGGGCGGCGTGGCCTGCCTGGGGATCGTCGGGTGGATCGCGGCGCGCACGCCGGAGCTGCGGAGCTACGATCAGTGAGGAATTTTTCAGGCGCATCCGTTATACTCCCGGCATGAACGCGCTGGGTCCGGTTGTCCGTCAAACGCCTCCCGTCGCAAGGCCGCCCGTCGCCCTGGTGCCGGCCGGCCCGCAGGACGCCGTCACGCTGGCCGAGATTGACCGCAAGGCGTTTCCCCACCCATGGACCGCGCGCGACTTTGCCGACGCGCTTCGGCAGACGTCGACGGCGGCCACTTTCGCCATGGCGGGCGCGCAGCCACTGGGAGCCATCCTCGTGCAGTACGACCGATTTGGAAAAGGGGACATCAGCATCAACAGCCTCGCGGTGGTGCCCGAAGCGCGCGGCCACAAGATCGGCGAGACCCTGATGGTAGCCGCCCTGCGCGAGGCCCGCGAAAAAGGGTGCGAGCGCGCCGTGCTCGAGGTGGACGTCAGCAACGCGCCCGCCCTGCGTCTTTACGAGAAGCTCGGGTTCGAGGTACGCGAGACCCTTCCCAACTACTACGTGGACGAGGGCCACGACGCCTACCGCATGGAGCTTCCGGCGCTGCAAAGCCCGCAAGTGGGCGACCGTCTCGGCGTGGAATAAAGTCTCGGGCCGCGCGACCTCCCTTCATCCACTTCTTGGGAGGAACGCGCCGTGAAAATCACGCCCTGGATCCTGGGAGCCCTGATCATCGCCGCCGCCGTCCCCGGGGACGCCCAGACCCCCGACAATACGCGCCAGATGCGCCGCAACCCGTTCGTGCTGGCCACGCCCAGAAATCCCGAGCCTCCGGTGAAACGCTTGAGCCCGGTTGGGAATCAAAAGGACGTGAAGGTCACCACGCTCACCCAGGTCAAAGCCCAGCGCCCCTCCGCCGCCAGCCTGCTTGCGGGCGTCAGCGTGGTGGGGATTCTCGAGGGCACCGAAACCGTCGCCCTGCTGCAAGAGGGTGAGTCGTTCGACACGGTTCGTCCCGGCGACGAGGTGCGCGGCTTCCGGGTGACCGGCGTGGGCCGCGGCCGGGTGTCCCTGATGCGCGACGGGGAAGTCTTCTCGTTGCGCCTGCACACCGCCGACGGCGCGCCGGCCAACGTCGTCAGCCCGCCTTAAAGCCGATACAACACGCGGGCGTTGTCCGCGAGGATCATGGCGGCCAGCGCCCGTGCTTCGTTCTCAGGCACTTCGTCGAGCGCGTCCGCGACGATTTTCCGTCCCCACTTCGCGCCCAGGTAGAACAAATCGGGAATGCGGCTGGCGTCCGACGAGTACATGATTTTCGAGGCCGGCGCGATTTCCAGCAACGCGCGGACCGCCGAGCGCATTCCGTCCACGCTGAGAAAGGGCACCGCCAGCCCGAAATCCACGTGCACGTTGGGATACACCGAGGCCAGCCAGGCGGCTTCCCGCGCGAACGGCCACGCGGCGTGCAGCAGGACAAGGGGCACCCGCGTGCTCTCAATCAGCTTGCGCAGGTGCAGCGGATTGGCCAGCCGCATGTCCAGGTCCGGATCGCCCAGCCCGCAATGGATCTGCAGGGGCAGCGCGCCCGTCCGCAGCGACTCGCCGATCAGGAAGTCGATGAACGGCTTGTCGGTGAGCCGCTTTTGCCTGCGCTCCTTCAAGACCAGGAAACGCGCGGCGCCGACCACCGCATCCGGCGGATCGACCTCCAGACCGCAGCGATAGGCCGCCACGGTTTTCAGCGCCACCAGTCCGGGCGCCGAGATTTCCGCGCGGAAAGCATTGAGGAAATCCGCGAACGACACGCTCACCTGCAAAAGCCGCTCGGCCACTGACTCGATGCGCAACACCCGGCGGACGGCCACAAATTGTTCATGCCAGTGCAGTGGATGCGTGTTGCCGGCCAGAAACCCGTCGTCAAGCAGCGCGACCTGCACGCCCGCCAGACATTTTTCGGCAAGGGCCGTCTCGCCCAGCGCAGCTCGAGCCTCCAGCACGGCCGATTCGTCCGCCGCACATCCAAGCAATTCGGCGAGATCTCGCAGGCTGCGCCGGTAGAACAGCGCGTGCGGAACGGCGCGGGCGGCATAGGCGGCGTCGTGCGCCTCGCTGAAACAGGGACGGAACGCTTCCGCCGTGAGGGCGGCCTCGACGAGTATTGGATGCGCGTGCCCGTCGATCAGCGGAAGGCGACTTGATGATCGGCCGCCCGCAGCGCGTCAGTGTAGCGCACGGACATCTCCTGCTGGCCGGGGCCGGACTCCGGGTGATAGATCTCCACCGGAATCTCCTGGCCCAGCAGCGATTCCGCAATTTCGTCGATCACCGCAAGGGGCGCGATCATCCCCTTGGTGGCGGCAAACACCGAGTCGTCGAGCGCGCTGCCGTCGGGACGGACCAGATAGAACTCGTTCTCAAACGCGCCGCGCCATTCCAGGCCGCACTCCGCGGCCGCCTTGACGGCCCGCTTCAAGAAGTCGCGCGGGTACAGCGGCCAGGGCTCGCCGTTTGTGACCATGTCGCCCATGACCCGCACGTGGCCGGGCGCGAACGGCACCGTGCACAGCGTGTCCCAGTCCGGCACCAGGCGCACTTCGCCCACCGGGCAGAGCCCGCTGTCGGCCACGACCGCGTCGTACATGACGGGAATCGCCTGCTGCCCGGCCCCAATTCCGACGCCATTTCAGATGTAGTGCTCGAGGACGCCGACGTGTACCGCCTTGGCGCGGATGATGTTGGCGTTGTCGCACCAGGTGACGCGCACGAAGCGGACGCCGGCCGCCTCCAGCGAATTGCGCAGATTTTCCTCGACGACGTCCGGATGCAGAATGCTGGCCATTACTTCTTCCCCGCAAAATCCACGATGAGATCGTAGAGCATCTCCACGCCTTTTTTCACGTTGGCGGTCGAGATGCGCTCGTCGTTGCCGTGCATGGTCGCAAGCTCCTCCTCGGGCACGGCGAAGGGAAAGAAGCCGTAGGCGATGATGTTGCGCATCTGGAAGTAGCGGCTGTCGTTGGCGGCACGCGAGTATGGGGTGACCACCAGCGCGCCCGGATAGTATTTCTCGATGACCCCGCAGATGGAACGGAACAGATCCGTGTCCACCGTCGAGGCCGGCACCGGCTCGTACACGTCGGTATTCACGATCTCGATTTCCGGATCGTTGATCACCTTTTTTAATTCGTGGATGAAGTGGTCCACGTGCTCGCTGGGCAGCAAGCGGCAGTCGATCATCGCGGTGGCCACCGGAGGAATCACGTTCGTCTTGTTGCTGCCCTCGAGCTGGGTGATGCTGATGGTGTTGCGGATCATCGCGTTGTAGTGCCGCACCGAGGTCAGCCACGCCTTGAACTCGGGATCCTTCAAACCGTTCTCGACATCCTTGAGTTGCTCGGCGCGCTTGCCGGTCTCGTTGCGGGCCAGCTGCGCGAAGAAGCGCTTCGCCTCGGGCAGCACCTGGATAGGCGTCTCCCACCCTTGAATTCGATAGAGCGCGCGGATCAGGCGATTGGGCGCGGAGTTCGCGTACGGAAGGGAGCCGTGGCCAGGGGTGCCTTTGGCGACCAGCTTCAGCCAGACGAGGCCTTTCTGGCCGGGGCGCACTTCCCAGAAAGTGAGCTTGCCCTTCTCAAGGTGGCCCGGACCTTCCTCATTCACCACGCCGGCGATATTCTTCATCAGATCGGGCCGCTGGGAAAACATCCACTTGATGCCGTAGTCGGCGCCCTCTTCCTCGTCGGCCACCACCAGCAGCACGACGTCGCGCTCCAGGGGCAGGTTGGCGCGCTTCGCGGCGACCATGGCCATCAATTCAACGAGGCCCATCCCCTTCATGTCCAGCGCGCCGCGTCCCCAGATCTGCCCCTCCACGATTTTTCCGGAAAATGGCGGATATTTCCAGTATTTCGCGTCAGCCGGCACCACGTCGCTGTGGCTGAGCAGCATGAGGCTCCCCTTTGCGGGATTGGAGCCCTTCAGAATGGCGTATAGATTCCCGCGGTTTTTTCCCGAGTCGAGCACGGTGGCCGGAATGCCCTCGCGGTCGCAAATCGCCTCGAGGAACTTGACGGCGTCCATCTCGTTGCCGGGCGGGTTGGTCGTGTCTATCTGCAGGTATTTCGACAGGTTCTCGACGGACTCGTCGCCGATCTTGTTGAAGTCGGGCCGGGCGGCGCCCAGCAGGAAAGGCAAAGCCAGGAAAACCACAAGTAGAAGATTTCGCAAGCGCATGGGCCGAGGTTTGGTGAGGCGCTAAAGGGCTCCTGCCTCAGGCCGGACTAGATGTCGCGCGGGGCGTGCCGGCGTCGGCAATGGGGTCGCAGCGCCGGGACATGTCGCCGGTGCCGGCGGCCGAGAATACCGTCACGCGGCACTCGCGGAGCAGCAGTGAGATGCATTTGCCGGTGCCGATGTAGAGCGTCTTGCGCGGACCCACGCGCAGGTCCCGCGGCTTCCGCTCGGACACGCGTGAGGGGCCCTCCACCATCAGGATGAGCTGCAGGTCCGAATCCTCGACCTCGATGCACATAAGGTCGCCGGCCTCGAGGTCTCCGAGGAGGTACTGCATGTAAGGCTCCTCAGCCAGGTCCGCGGGAAGCGGCGGGAGCGAGCGCAGCGGCGGGGTCGCCGGCACCGATCGGACCGGAGCCATGCTCTGCGCGTCGTGCGCGGCGTTGCACAGCGAGGACACCTTGCCCGCGCTCTGACGCAGCGGGTGCGATCGCGGCAGGACCTCTTGCATCTGGAAGAAACGATCCGAGTCGACGAGCGCGGGACGTGGCGGAGCGGGCGGCCGCACGGTGACCGAGCCCGGGGTGAGGGCGCCGTTGCGCCACTGCAGTCCCCAGGTAGCCTGCACGTCGACCCCCAGCTCGTCGAGCAGCGCGGCGGCCATGGGGCTGCCTTCGGGGATGCGGAAGAAGCTCTCCCGCGCCAGCGAGGACAAAATCCCGGCCGGGTGGCGCTCGCGCGCGTCTTGCAGCACGGCGCCGGCGATGGGAAGCGAGGCGTTCAGCGCGAGACGCCGCGACCAGACCTGGAGAATGAGCCCGTCAGTGCCGTCACGGCCGACGAACATGCCGTCCACGCCAAGACCCATCTCGGAAATCATGCCAGGATCGTTGCAGGGCGTCGGCTTCTCCCCGGCCGACCCGAGCCCAAGATCGTCCCACTCCATCCGCTCGTAACCCACGGTCTGGCCTCCCTGCGCGACCTTGTCTCTCTGTCAACATTCTACGACCCGGGGCGCAGGATGAATATTCTCCCTGGCGGCCGGAGTCTGGGCCCCAAGGAACGAGCCGGGCTCCGACCCGGGTCTGAGAGGAGGTTTGG
>VGFD01000382.1 GCA_016868975.1 Armatimonadota bacterium
CTGCGCGGCCGGCACGAGGCACGAGCACACGAGGCGCCCTTCGAGCATCACCGCGCACGCGCCGCACTCGCCTTCGCCGCAGCCTTCCTTGGTCCCGGTCAGGCCCAGGTCGACGCGCAGCACGTCAAGCAGGCGCGCCATCGGGTACACGTGGGCTTCGCGCGCCTCGCCGTTTACCCGCATTTTCAAGGAGATTTTTTCACCCGCCATGCATCGCCTCCATGAGCCGCTCCGGCGTGCAGGGAATCGCGGGCACGCTCACCCCGGTCGCCGCCTCGATCGCGTTGAGGATGGCCGGCGCGGGCCCGTCCATGGGCAGCTCGCCCAGGCCCTTCGCGCCGCCCGGTCCCAGCGTGTGCGGCACCTCTTCGAAGAATACCCGGATGACCGGGAGATCCACCGAGGTGGGCATGATGTAGTTGGTCATCTGACCGTTCATCACGCGCCCGTCCTTGTACACCACTTTTTCGTAGAGCGCGTAGCCGATGCCCTGGGCCACGCCGCCCTCCACCTGTCCTTCGGCCAGCACCGGGTGCATGACCCGGCCGATTTCCTGGACGGCCACGAAATCCTCCACCCGCGTCTCGTAGGTGACCGTGTCCACCGCCACCTGCGCCACGTAGGCGCCCCAACCGTAGGCGCCGTAGGCGTCGCCCTGGTACTTCTGGTCGTCCCACTGGATGCTGCCCGGCAGTATGTACTGCGCGTAGCGCTTCAAGTGGCCGAATTCGGCAACGTATCTGCGGCAGGCCTCGGCAAATTCTTCGGGAGTGTACACCGGCCCCAGCAGCCGCTCCTGAGTCAGGCTATGGCGCACGGATACCGCCGCGGTCTCCAGCAATTTTCCCACGATCATGCAGGTGCGCGAGGCCACGGTGGGGCCGCTGTTGGGCACTTCCGCGGTGTCCGGCTGCGCGATCACGATCCGCTCGTAAGGCAAGGAAAGCGCGTCCGCCACCACCTGCGCGAAAATCGTGTTGGTTCCCTGGCCGATCTCGGTGTTGGCGGCCAGCACGCGAACGATGCCTTCCGCGGTGGCTTCCACGCCGGCCACCGAGCCGAGCATTTTTTCCCCAGCCCCGGTGAATCCCGAGCCGTGGAAGAAGCAGGCCAGTCCCATCCCCCGCTTCACGCGGGACGACGAATTCTCCCGAGCAAATTTTGCCTGCCGCTCGTGGAAGCGCGATTCCTTCAGCGCCCGGTCGAGAACCACGTTCATGTCCACGCCGTCGCGGATGATCTGCCCGGTCCCGGTCCGCAGCCCGTCGGCAAGGAAATTCCGCCGCCGGATCTCCTCCGAGGAAATTCCCAGCACGCGCGCGATCTTGTCCATGTGCCGCTCGGTGGCGAACATGCTCTGCGGCGCGCCGAAGCCGCGGAAGGCGCCGTGGGGCGGCGTGTTGGTGGCCATCGCGCGGGAAGTGATCCGCACGTTCGGACAATAGTAAGGACCGGTCGCGTGAATCGATCCGCGCGACAGCACGACCGGAGACAAGGTCACGTACGCGCCGCCGTCTACGAGAAACTCAATTTCCATGGCCAGCAGCTTGCCGTCTTTGGAAACCGCCGTGCGGTGCCGCGAGCGCGAGGGGTGGCGCTTGGTGGTGGCCTCCATGTCTTCTTCGCGGTCGTAGATGATCTTCACCGGGCGCCCGCCGGCCTTCCACGAGAGCAGCGCGGCGTGGCCGGCGATAATCGACGGATAATCCTCTTTTCCACCGAACGCGCCGCCGGTCTCGGTCTGCACGACCCGCACGTCCTCGTCCGCCATGCCGAACAGGTAGGTCAGCGCGCCGTGCACGTAGTAGGGGCACTGCATCGAGCCCCACACGGTGACGCCCTTCTCCGGGCTGGCCTCGGCGATCATCCCCTGGGGCTCGATGTAAAGCTGCTCCTGCGCCTCGGTATAGTAGGTGCCCTCCACGACGTGGTCGGCCTGGGCCCACGCCGAGTCCACGTCGCCCTTCTCGATGCGCAGCGCCTTGAGGACGTTGTCCTCGCCGTAGATCAGCGGGTTCTTCGCCACCGAATCCTCGATGCCGTGGCACGCGGGCAGTGGCTCGATGTCGAGCAGGACGTGGCGGCGCGCCTTTTCGAGAAGATAAGGGTTTTCGTGGGCCAGCAGCACCACCGCTTCCTCGGCGTGGTTGACGTGCTTGTCGACCAGGATTGGCTGGTCGTCCACGATGAGCTTCACGAGGTTCGGGCCGGGGATGTCCGCGGCGGTGACGGTGACGAACTCGCCCCAGGGGAGGTCGCCGGTGTAACGGATCCCCTTGAGGATGCCGCGGGCGACCGGGGAGCGCACGGTGATGCCGTGCAGCAGGCCGGGCACGGCGACGTCGTCGACGTACTTCGCGCGGCCGGTGACTTTGTCCAGTCCCTCTTTGCGGGCGGGGGACTGGCCGATGACGCTGGGCGGTTCCGGAACCCTTGGCGGTGCAGGCATTTCCCTTCACTATGCGCCCGGGCGGCGCTTTCCCTGCCGGTGGCAGGGTTCGCTATGCCCCGCCCATTACCTTACGCGCATGATCACTTTCGGAACGTTCATCCCTCCGATGCTGGCCATCGACGACCAGATCCAGCTTGCCCAGGTCCTTGAGGCCTTCGGCTTCGACCGCCTGTGGTTTCCCGACCACGTCCTGTTTCCGGACGCCACTCCGGGCATCGACTGCTGGACCGTGATGGCCGCCATCGCCGCCCGCACGAAGCGAATCGAACTCTGCCCCGGGGTGAGCGATCCGCACCGCATCCACCCCGCGCTCTACGCGCAGCGGCTGGCCACCCTCGATCAGCTCTCGCGGGGGCGCATGCTGTGGGGCGTCGGCAGCGGCGAGGCGATGAACCTCGATCCCTTCGGCATCCCCTGGAAAGACCTGCGCGTGCGCCGCGTGAAGGAATTCGTGGAAGTCGTGCGTGGCCTGCTCGACTCCGACGAGCCGCTCACTTACGAGGGGACCTTTTACCACACCGACCGCGCGAAGCTCACGGTGAAGCCGCATCGCAAGAGAAAAATCCCGCTTCACCTGGCGGCGCTCGGGCCCATGATGCAGCGCCTGGCGGGCCGCGTGGCGGACGGCTGGTATCCGATTCCCCTGCCGGTCAAGCTGTTCGTGGAGGACTTCGTGCCGATGGCCGCGGCCGCGCGCGAGGCCGGCCGCGATCCCGAAAAGATTGAGCGGTGCGCTTCGCTGATGATCGCGCTCGACCCGGATCGGGCGCACACCCGCCAGGAGGTCGTGAAGCGCGTGCGACCGCTGACTCTCACGTTCGTGATGGTGCCCGCCCTCGAGCGCATCGGCTTTGACGCGAAGCCGCCCGCGCACCTCGACGTGGGATACATTGAAGTGAATCCCTGTGACGAGGACAGCATGGCGCGCTTCAAGGAATTCTCCCGCTGGGTGCCCGACGAGGTGCTCGACCATTACGTGCACCACGGGGACGCGCGCCTGATCCGCAAGGTGATCGGGGAATACGTCGACGCCGGCGCCACCCACGTCAACCTCATCAACGTCAGTCCGGAGCCGGTCGGGGCGTTCATCGGCATGGTCAACGACGTGCTGCCGCACTTCAAGAAGCGCCCCCCGACCGTGGCTGCGCGTGTGGCCGGCTCCGCGCTGCCGTTCGTGAAGCGCCTTGGCCTGATAAAGTATTTTGCGCCGAAGATGAACATGCCGGAGTCGTAACCTCCCGGCAACATCCCCGGCCACGGGGTGCGGTATGCTACGCGCGCATGATTGTGAGCGCGATAACCCAGGGTTTCCTGACGATGCCAGGACCCGGCCTGCGTCCCGTTGCGGCGGACGCCACGCCAGACCGGTTTGTGGCCGGCGGCGTCGCAACGCCCGCCATACAAGATCCGCGCGTCTTCAAGAGTATCCCCAGTGAGTCCGACGTCGCGCTGCTCGAAAAGCTTGAGCGCAAGGGCTACCAGCCTTGCGAGTCGCCCGAAAACCCGCTGGAGGTCGCCGACTTCCTCGCCCGCGTCGGCCAGGGCCCGCTGCTGCTCGAGCACTCCGACGGGAACGTCGAGATCAACAGTCTTGGGGATCTGCAGCCGCTCCACTACTTCTTCGGGGACAGCGACGTCGCGCCCGACGCGGACGCCGCGGCCTTCCGCGCCCTGGAGAAGGAAGGCTTCGACTTCAAGACGGACGAGGGCGCGCTGGACACGTACCACGCCTGGCGTCTTTTCCAGGATAAGGCCGACACCACGCTCCTCCTGAAGGGCGATTACCGGCGCGGCGAGCACAGCGTGCGGGGGATGGATGGCGTGCGGCTTGCCGGGTACGTGCTGGCCGACGGGCCGGTGCCGGCGCGCGCGGATCGCGCGGAGTCGCTCAAGCGTCTCCAGGCTGAGCACTGCAAGGTGCAGGATCTGCAGGCGGCCTATGAGGGCGCCGCTCCCATCCCGATCATCCACGACGACGTGGAGCTGGTGGTGCTGCAACCGGCCGCGCTGGACCGTCCCGACGCGCTCCTCCACGACGTGAAGAAGCAGCGCGACACCTTCAAGGCCATCAAGGACGCGGTCCGCTACGGGCAGTCCGAGGAGGCGTGGCGCTGCGCCCGCACCGACATTCCCGGGGTGTCATTCGACGACCGCGTCGAAGCCGTGAAGCTGCTCGGCAAGGCCGCGAAGTACAACGATCACGTCGAGAACCTGTTCACGCTGGTGAAGGAGCGCCGCCCGTCCGGCGTCGCGTTCGTGGACGCAGCCCGCGACCTCGCGGGCTTTGTCGAGCGCGTAGGCGCGGATGAGGGCGGCAAGGCCTGGATCCGCCTGCACGAGGACATCCTCCCGCACCGCCCGCGCGACCTGGACGACGCCGCCACGCGCGCCGCGTTCGACGCGTTGCTGGAGGCCGGCGGATCGGCCGAGGTGGCCGGGCGCATGTGGGACGCGCTGCTCGACGCGAAGGTCCCCGAACCGCTGGTGGAGCGCTTTGGGGCGGTGAAGACGCTGCACGACGAGCTGCGGCTCGACGGCGACGACTGCGAGGAAGCGCTGAAGGCCGTCCTCGAATTGCGGCGGCCCAGCGAGACGCTGGTGGGAGCGGTCGCCGATCTGTGCGCCGTTGCAAGAATCGTCGACGAGCGCGGCGCGTTGGTGGACGCGTTCCGCACGCTGCGCGGCCCGCTGTCCGGCCCCGACGACATCCCCCATGAGCAGCGCCAGACTCGGCTGCGCGCGCTGCTGGACGGCACCGGGAAGATGTCCGAGGCCACGCAGGCTTACGAGGTCGTGGCCCAGGCGCGCGATGCCGCCGCTTTTGCACGGCGCGCCGACGCCATGGAAGCCGTCGTGAAGGTCACGAAATCCCGCGAATGGCGCGGTCGCGAGGCGGTGGAAGTTTTCAAGGCCATCGAGACGTATGGCGGCTGGGACGGCGCCACGGCAGCCGCCCTGGTGCGCCTGCTGCCGCTGGGCGGGACCGTCGAGGCCGCCGTCAATCTTCGCGAGGCGCTGCTGCGCACCGTATCCGAGAAGGGCTACGACGCGGCGGAGCGCGCGCTGCAAGCCATCGCCGCCGTCGGACCCCAGGACCGTGATCGCGGCGAGCGCGCGCTTTCCGATTATCGGTTCCTGTTCCGCCG
>VGFD01000383.1 GCA_016868975.1 Armatimonadota bacterium
CGGCGGTTGCGCGACGCTGTTCCAGTCCCACTGATCGGTGGCGGGATCGTAGGTGCCGACTCGGTCAGCGGCATTTCTGAAGGCGTCTATCGCATACAGCTTGCCATTTACCGCGGTGATGAGATGCTGATTTTGCGTGCCCGTATTCGCCTTGCGGGTCCAGGTGTTGGCGGTAACGTCGTAGGCATACAGGACCTTGTCGCCATTCGTGTCGTACCCAAGCGCGTAAACGATGGACGACGATTGCGGCGCGAGCGCGGATCGCCGGGTGGTCGTGCCCGGCGCGGACGCGGACTCCGCGCCGCCAGGGGCTGAGGTTCCGGTAACGGTTCCGCCGCCGGAATCCCCGACGCCCACGCTCATCCCACTGCCGCATCCGGCGAGAAGGGACGAAACGAAAGACAAGAACAGGGCCATCACGGCCCAGCGAGACAACCGCATTTTCATTTCTGACCTCCCCAGTGTCCGTACGCGAAGGCGCGGTCGTTGTTAATTCAATTTTCGGGAGAGGTACCGTAACAGCGTCTTCATGGTAAGCTGTCCGACGACCAGTTCGCCGTCCAGCACGGGGACGTGGCGGAAGCCGCCCACCGACATCTTGTTGAAGGCGGCCGCCACGCTGTCGGAAACTCTCACGCGGACCGGGTCCGGCGTCATGATCGAGGAAACCAGCGCCCGCTCCAGGTCCATTCCGCTGTGCATCACGCGGTACAGCACGTCGCGTTCGGTGACGATGCCCACCAGGCGGCCGCCGTCGAGGACCAGCACGCTGCCGTCCGGCGAGTTCCGCATTGTTTCAATCGCCTGACGCACGCTGTCGGAGTGATCGACGGTGGGTGGCTGCCCGATGTCGAGCGCGCTCACCCTGTCGGAGATCAGCGCGTTGCGCTCGGAACGGTCTGGACTGTGGTCAAATTCCACGAGGGGCGCGGAGCACGAGATGCACTCGGTTTCCCCCTGGAGATTTTCCGTCCCGCAGTCCGGGCACACGACGCCGCTCATGCTTCGACGGTCCAGGTGTCGCCGGCCCGCAGCAGGGCGTCAAGATCGCCGTGCCCTTTGGCGCGCCTTGCCGCCTCGATCTGCTGCTCAAGCAACACTTCGTACGAGGGTTGGCTCGACTCGTAGAACACGCCCATTGGCACCGGGAACTCGGGGAATTCCATGTGCGCCAGGAAATAGGCGAGGGTCTTGTCCGGCGCCTTCTCGTCGTGCACCAGCAGGTCCGCTTCGGTGATTGAGTTGCCCAGGTCGACGACTTCCGGCCGCAGTCCGTTAAGTCGAATTCCCTTGTTGCGGTCCTTGCCGAACACCAGGGGCTTGCCGTGCTCGATCGCGATCATCCGGTCGGAGCGGATTTTTTTCTCGGCGAACGCGTCGAACGCGCCGTCGTTGAAGATGTTGCAGTTCTGGTACACTTCGACGAACGAGGTGCCCTTGTGCTGGGCCGCGCGGGCCAGGGTCTGGGACAGGTGGTTGGTGTCGATGTCGAGCGAGCGGGCCACGAAGGTGGCCTGCGCGGAGAGCGCCACGTCCAGCGGATTCAGCGGGCTCTCGATGGTGCCGAAGGGCGACGACTTGGTTTTCTTGCCGAATTCCGAAGTCGGGGAGTACTGTCCCTTGGTCAATCCGTAGATTCGGTTGTTGAACAGCACGATGTTGATGTCGACGTTGCGCCGGATGGCGTGGATCAGGTGATTGCCGCCGATGCTCAGCCCGTCGCCGTCGCCGGTGATAACCCAGACCATCAGGTCGGGATTTGACGCTTTCACGCCGGTTGCGACCGCCGGCGCGCGCCCGTGAATCGAGTGGAATCCATAGGTGTTCACGTAGTACGGAAAGCGGCTGCTGCAGCCGATGCCGGACACGAAAACGATTTTCTCGCGGGGCACGCCGAGTTCCGGCAGCACCTTTTGCATCTGGGCCAGGATGGAGTAATCGCCGCACCCGGGGCACCAGCGCACTTCCTGGTCGGTGATGAAATCCTTGCGGGTCAGCTTCGCGACCGGCCGTTCCGGAATTTCCCCGTTCTTGGGAGTGGTGAGACTCATGTCAGCCGAGCACCTCGTTGATTTTCTTGATGATGTGCGAAATCTTGAAAGGCTTGCCCTGCATCTGGTTGAGGCCGATGGCGTCGACCAGGAATTTCGCGCGCAGCAGGAGCCGCAGTTGTCCCATGTTGATCTCGGGAACCAGCACTTTTTCGAAGCGCTGCAAAATGCTGCCGAGATTTTTCGGGAAGGGGTTGAGATAGCGCAGGTGAATCGCGGAAACCGACTTGCCCTGGGCCTGCACCTGCTCGACGGCGGAGGTGACGGCCCCGTAGGTGCCGCCCCACGCGATGACCAGCAGTTTGCCTTCCGGCTTGCCCAGGATTTCGACGTCGGGGATATCCAGGGCGATGCGCTCGACCTTCTCCGCGCGGGTCCGTATCATATGCTCGTGGTTGTGGGGATCGTAGCTGACGTTGCCGGTGACGTCCTGCTTTTCCAGGCCGCCGATGCGGTGCTCCAGCCCGGGCGTGCCGGGGATGGCCCAGGGGCGGGCCAGCGTCTGGGGATCGCGGGCGTACGGCATGAACTTCTCGCTGCCTTCGGGGATCGACTTCGCGAAATTGACTTCGATCTTGGGCAGGTCGGAGGCGGCCGGCACCTGCCAGGGCTCGGCGCCGTTGGCGAGATATCCGTCTGACAGGTAGAACACCGGCACCATGTGCTTGAGCGCGATGCGCACTGCTTCGACGGCCATGGTGAAGCACTCGCCGGGGGTGGCGGGCGCGACGATGGCGACCGGGCACTCGCCGTTGCGGCCGAACATGGCCTGCAGCAGGTCGGCCTGCTCGGTCTTGGTGGGCAGCCCGGTGCTGGGCCCGCCGCGCTGCACGTTGGCGATAATGATGGGCAGTTCGGTCATGACCGCCAGCCCGATGGCCTCGGACTTCAGCGCCACGCCGGGGCCGCTGGTCCCGGTCAGCCCGATGGCGCCGGTGTAGGCGGCGCCGATGGTGGCCGCGACCGCCGCGATCTCGTCCTCGGCCTGGAAGGTCTTCACGCCGAAATTGCGGTGCCGCGACAGTTCGTGAAGGATGTCGCTGGCCGGGGTGATGGGATACGACCCGTAGAACAGCGGCAGGCCGCTCAGCCGGGAAGCGGCGATGAAGCCCAGGGCGGTGGCCTCGTTGCCGGTGACGTTTCGATAAAATCCGGGCGGCAGCGTGGCCTTCTTCACGGTGAAGTGCTGGCCGAACAGTTCGGTGGTGTCGGCGAAGTTGTAGCCTGCCTTGAGGGCCATCGCGTTGGCTTCGGCGATCTGGGGATTCTTGGAGAACTTGTCCGCGATCCACTCCAGGGTGGGCTCCATGGGGCGGTCGTACAGCCAGTACATCATCCCCAGCGAGAAGAAGTTCTTGCAGCGCTCGGTGTCCTTTTTGCCCAGCCCGGTGCTGGCCAGGGCGTTCTGGGTCAGGGTTGAAAGCGGCACCTTGATCAGGCGGAAGCGGGTCAGGCTGCCGTCTTCGAGCGGGTTGCTCTGGTAGCCCGCCTTGTCGAGGTTGCCGGAGGTGAAGGCGTCCTCGTTGACGATCAGGTAGCCGCCCTCGACGAGGTCGCCGATGTTCACTTTCAGCGCGGCGGGGTTGTAGGCCACCAGCACGTTGGGCTCGTCGCCGGGCGTGCGGATGTCCTTCGACGAGAAGTTGATCTGGAAGCCGCTCACTCCGGGCAAGGAGCCGGCCGGTGCGCGGATCTCGGCGGGGAAATCCGGCAGCGTCGACAGGTCGTTGCCGATGATGGCGGTGGTGACGGTGAACTGCCGTCCGGTCAACTGGATGCCGTCGCCGGAGTCCCCGGCGAAGCGGATGGTGACCTGCTCGAGCTCGGTCAGCGGTTGTTCCGCCGTGCGTGTCATGGTCATGGGTCTTCCTGTTCTCTCCTGGCGGCGAATTGCCGCGTAGTAAACGATGTCAGGCGCCTTCGGGGTTTTCCATCCGCTGCCGCAGGCGCGGCGGCAGATTGTACACCTGGGCGGGGAAATACTGTGCGATGAGGTTGATCAGGTCGCGTACCGAGAGCACTCCGACGACCGCGCTGCCGTCCCAGACCGGGAGGTGGCGGACGTTGTGCTCGTCCATCTTGCGGATGGCGTGTACCACGGTGTCGTCGGGGCGCAGCGAGGGTGCCCGGCGGTTGGCCAGCTCGCCTACCGGGCCCGACAGGTCGAGGTCGGTGGCGGCCACCCGGGTAAGGACGGAGCGCTCGGTGAAGGTGCCGCAAACTCCGTTGTCATCGCAGATGACGGCGCAACCGGTGCGCTTCTCCTGCATCCCCTTGATGACGTCTCCCACGGCGGCGGTGGGGGGAAAGACGAGGGCGGGAGTGATCTCAAACTCCCGAATCTTGTGTTGGGCCAGTTCCAGCTCGACGGACTTTACGGTATCGCTCATGAACGCTTCCCAGGGAAGACTGGCGCCGGTGGGCGCCGAAGTCCCGTACGGTTCGCCAACCCTCCGGGAAGGCCTTCTTCTCACCGCCTGAATTTCAACCGGGGCGGCGCCCTACGCCACGCGCATGCGGACGTGGATGTCCCCCCCGGGCAGGGGCAGCGTGTACGAGATCACGCCCAGGTCGGCCTCCCGACATGCCACCTCGCCAACCGCCTCCAGCGTTGGGGATGCGGGCACGCCGCCGCGGCCGATTTGCAGCACCAGATCCACCGAGGCCAGGAAGGTCTGCAGCGCCCCTTCGGACAGCCGCCGCTGGGGCGCCTCAAACGGATTCCCGGCGTGCGGCGTCGCGCGCTCTTCCACCAGGGTGGGCCAGCGTCCGGCGACGCCGAGCCGCTCGCCCTGCGCCAGCCGCAGGGTGAGCGTTCCGGCCCGCTCGCGGGCAAGCCCGTCCGCCGCCACCGGCAGGACGGTGAAGCCCGGGCAGCAGTCGGCGTGGATCAGCACGCCGAAGGGCGCTCGATCGGGCGGCTCGACGAGGACTCCCAGGTTGTTCGGCAAGGAGCGCCATGCCGCGTCGCCGCACAGGGCGGCCAGGGCGCGGTGGAGCCGATTGCGCATCGGGGGGCCGCTCCAGCGTGGCGCGGCGTCCGCCGCGAACAGTCGCATGATGAAGTCCTCGCGGAAGGCCTCAAGCTCCGGGGATTTCACGGCGTCGATCGCCTGCCCAATTTCCACTCCCCGGCGCCCCAGCACGTGCTGCAGGAGGCGCGCCACGGTGGGGTCCGCCGTCTGGACGACGCGCGGAAATTCGTTGAGCGCTAATTCATCGACCAGGGTTTCCAGCGCCTGCCCGTACGAGACGATGTCCGGCGCGGCCGCCACCACGCCGCACAGTGGCGCGCCCGGCCGCAGCCAGACGAGCAGTGCCTGCTTGCGCCCGCGGATCGGGTGCCGTCCCCAGCAAATCCAGGTTTCGTCGTTAATGGGAAGTTTCTTCATGGCGGCGCTCCTTATTTTCAGGATGCGCCGATGATACCCCTCAGAAATTGCCAAAACATTGCCATTTGCTACACGCCATGAGAACAAAATATGAACGGCTCCGGCCGGAGTGTGAACGAATTGTTAACTGGCTCAGTAGTGCGGCG